>DGEQ01000110.1:584-5335 GCA_002386045.1 Hungateiclostridiaceae bacterium UBA3922
ATAAAGAGTACGCCGGAAGGCGCCAGGGACTATCTCGTCCCGAGCAGGGTGCATCCGGGCAAGTTCTATGCGCTGCCACAGTCGCCCCAGTTGTTCAAGCAGCTGCTGATGGTGGCCGGTTATGACCGGTATTTCCAGATAGCGAAGTGTTTCAGGGACGAGGACCTGAGGGCGGACAGGCAGCCCGAGTTCACACAGATAGACCTTGAGATGTCGTTCGTCGATATGGACGACGTCATCACTGTGAACGAAGGATTCATCAGGAGGCTCTTTAAGGAAGCGCTGGGGGTGGAGGTGGAGACACCGTTCCTGAGGATGTCTTACCGGGAAGCCATGGAAAGGTTCGGATCAGACAAGCCTGACATGAGGTTCGGGATGGAACTCGTGAATGTATCGGACCTCGTTGAAGGCTGCGGTTTCAGGGTATTTGCAGATGCGGTCGCCGGCGGCGGGAGCGTGAGGGCCATCAATGCCAAGGGCTGCGCCAGGTTCAGCCGGAAAGAGATCGACAGCCTGGGTGAGTTCGTAAAGACGTACGGGGCAAAGGGACTGGCGTGGATAGCCGTGGAGGAAGGCGGCGTCAGGTCGTCCATAGCGAAGTTCTTCAGCGAGGAAGAGATGGATGCGCTGCTGAAGAGGACAAGCGCGGAGCCCGGCGACCTGGTCCTCTTCGTCGCGGACAGGAACCAGGTGGTTTTCGATTCGCTGGGCGCGCTGAGGGTCGAGATAGCTAAGAAGCTGGGTATACTCAACGACAGGGAATACAGGTTCCTGTGGGTGACGGAGTTCCCGCTGTTCGAGTTCGACGAGGAGGAGGACCGGTGGGTTGCAAAACACCATCCGTTCACGTCGCCCATGGATGAAGACATTGAATTCCTCGAGAGCGATCCGGGAAGAGTCCGCTCGAAGGCTTACGATATAGTGCTCAACGGTACCGAGATCGGCGGCGGGAGCATAAGGATACACATGCAGGACCTGCAGCAGAGGATGTTCAGGCTCCTCGGCCTTACCGAGGAGGAGGCACATGCCAAGTTCGGGTACCTCCTTGAGGCGTTCAGGTACGGCGTACCGCCGCACGGGGGAATGGCATACGGCCTCGACAGGCTGGTCATGCTCATGGCCGGGAAGAACAGCATCAGGGACGTCATCGCGTTCCCGAAGGTGCAGAATGCTTCCGACCTTATGATCGAGGCGCCTGACACCGTGGACCCGAAACAGCTTGAGGAACTGCACCTAAGGGTCATGGAATAAAAGCGTATTCAACAGGATTCCAGGAGATGTGGGAATGAACGGAGAGGACGAAAAAACTGCAAGATCGGAATACGGGGAAAATGACGACGGCAGGACGGCCGGCAGTGATACTGCCAAAGGGGAGACGGCCGGCGGGGGATCTGCCGGCAACAGGAAGATAAGCGAAGCCCTCGACTGGTTCCTGCATATTGCCGTCGCCGTCGTTGTCAGCCTGCTTTTCGTCACGTTCGTGGCACAGCGGACGGTGGTCCACGATGTTTCCATGGAGCCGACGCTGAAAGCGGGCGACAACCTGCTGGTGGAGAAGCTCGGGCCACGGTTTGGCTGGCTGAGGAGAGGCGACATCATAATATTCAGGTTCCCCGGTGAGGAGAAACTGCTAATAAAGCGGCTGGTCGCCATGGAAGGGGACAGGGTGCAGGTCATAGACGGCAAGCTGTATGTCAACGGGGAACTTTCGCTGATCGGTCTGCCTGAGGAGCCGGAAACTCCGCAGGGAGATCTGCCCGAATATACGGATCTGACGGTTCCTGAAGGCATGGTCTATATACTGGGGGACAACAGGATGCACAGCCTGGACAGCACTGATTTCGGCCCGATCGACAGGAGCTGGATAACCGGGCGTGCCATTTTCCGCTTTTTCCCTTTCAACAGGTTCGGCACTTTAGACTGAGCGCCAGGCTGCTCAGGACGGTCCTTTGGATGGATGGACCGGGTTTCGGGCCAGTATTCGTGTATTTTGGGAGATCAGATGGGCAGGATTTTTCACATGGGCCTCGATGTAGGCTCCACAACGGTCAAGCTTGTTGTGCTGGATGAGAATGATAATATAAGGTACAGCAGGTATCAAAGACATTTTTCCGACATAAGGAAAACTATCTTTGATCTTGTTGACGAGACCTGCGAGGCATTTGACGGTCACAGTGCGACCGTGACGCTGACAGGTTCGGGGGGCATTTCGGTGGCCCAGTGGCTGGGGCTTCCCTTCGAACAGGAAGTGGTAGCGGCAGCCGGGGCCGTCGAGAGGTTTATCCCGCAGACCGACGTGGCCATAGAGCTTGGCGGCGAGGATGCGAAGATCACGTTCTTCAGGGGCGGGATAGAGCAGCGCATGAACGGCACCTGCGCCGGGGGGACCGGTGCGTTCATCGACCAGATGGCTTCGCTGCTTCAGACTGATGCCGCAGGGCTCAATGAAATGGCGGCAAAACACAGGATCATATATCCGATCGCAGCCAGATGCGGCGTTTTTGCCAAGAGCGATATACAGCCATTGCTCAACGAGGGCGCGGCGAAGGAAGACATTGCCGCATCCGTATTCCAGTCTGTCGTAAACCAGACCATAAGCGGTCTTGCCTGCGGAAGGCCGATCAGGGGGAATGTGGCCTTTCTCGGCGGTCCTTTGTATTTTCTTTCTGAACTCAGGAAGAGGTTCATAGAGACGCTGGGGCTGAGCGACGACCAGGTGGTTTTCCCGGAAAACTCCCAGCTTTTCGTCGCTACGGGCGCCGCCCTGGCTTCGAAGAAAACGAAGCCCATGAGTTTCAGGGCTCTCAGGGAAAAGCTCGGCGGCATCGATTCGTTCTCGGTGCAGGAGGTAGAGAGGCTGCAGCCGCTGTTCAGAGATGAGATAGAACTGGCCAAGTTCAACCGGAGGCATTCGAGGCACAAAGTCGCAAGGAGGGACCTGGCGTCCTGCCGCGGTCCGTGCTACCTCGGCATCGACGCGGGTTCGACCACCACCAAGCTGGCCCTCATCGACAGCGAAGGGGCGCTGTTGTATTATCATTACGGCAGCAACAGGGGCAGCCCGCTCAAGTCCGTCATAAAGGAACTGAAAAAGCTCTATTCAAGGATGCCCGAGGGGGCCTGGATCGCGAACTCGGTCGTCACCGGTTACGGTGAAGGCCTGGTGAAGGCGGCTTTGCGCGTCGACATAGGCGAGATCGAGACGATTGCCCATTACAAGGCGGCCGAGCATTTCCTGCCCGGGGTGGAGTTCATACTGGACATCGGCGGACAGGACATGAAATGCATGAAGGTGAGGGACGGCGTCATCGAGAACATCATGCTCAACGAGGCCTGTTCGTCGGGCTGCGGTTCCTTCATCGAAACCTTCGCAGGTTCGCTCAACATGAGCGTCGAGGAGTTCGCAAAGGAGGCTTTGCTGGCCCGGAACCCGGTGGATCTGGGCTCCAGGTGTACCGTCTTTATAAATTCCAGGGTCAAGCAGGCCCAGAAGGAAGGCGCGACCGTGGGCGACATCTCGGCGGGCCTGTCCTATTCCGTCATCAAAAACGCCCTGATGAAGGTCATAAGGATAAAGGATCCCAGGGAGATCGGCAAAAAAGTCATCGTCCAGGGGGGCACGTTCTATAACCCGGCGGTGTTGCGGAGTTTCGAACTGATTTCCGGGAGAGAGGCGATAAGGCCTGACATAGCAGGCATCATGGGCGCATACGGCGCTGCGCTGATAGCCCGCGAGAGGGCTGAGGAAGGGCAGCGGAGCGGCATCATGGGCGCAGGCGAACTGGAAAACTTCGAGACCGAGATCTCGATGAAGCGCTGCGGGAAGTGCAGCAACAACTGCCTGCTGACCATCAACAGGTTCACCGACGGGCGGGTGTTCGTGTCCGGAAACCGCTGCGAGAGAGGCGAGGGCGGCGAAGTAGCAAAGAACGGCATGCCGAACCTGTATGATTTCAAGTACAGGCTGCTGACCACGTACAGGCCGCTGGATGAGAAGGAAGCGGTCCGCGGCGTCATAGGCATACCGCGCGTGCTGAACATGTACGAAAACTATCCCTTCTGGCATACTTTCTTCACCGAACTGAAGTTCAGGGTCGTGGTATCGCCGCGTTCATCGAGGAAAGTTTACGAAACGGGCATAGAAACGATGCCGTCCGAGTCGGTCTGCTATCCGGCGAAGCTCGTCCACGGGCATGTCATGTGCCTTGTCAACATGGGTGTCAAAAACATATTCTACCCGTGTATACCCTATGAAAGGAAAGAAGACGAGAAGGCCGACAACTGCTACAACTGCCCCATCGTCACGTCCTATTCGGAAGTCATCAGGGCGAACATGGACGTGCTGCGGGAAAAGGGCATCAATTACATGAACCCGTTTTTGCCGTATTTCGATAAAGACGGCCTTGCCGAGAGGCTGTACGAGGAGCTGAAGGGCTTCGCCCTGACGCGGAAGGAAGTGGAGGCCGCGGTGGAAAAGGCCTGGGCCGAGGACGAGCGCATCAAGGCCGTTATAAGGGAAAAAGGCGAGGAAGTGCTTGCATGGCTGGAAAAGACGGGACAGAATGGGATCGTGCTGGCAGGAAGGCCCTACCACATAGATCCTGAGATCAACCATGGCATCCCCAACCTGATCAATGAACTCGGGATGGCGGTGCTGACGGAGGATTCCGTTGCCCATCTGGCAGAAACTGCACGTCCGCTGCGCGTGGTCGACCAGTGGATGTACCACACGAGGCTCTATGCGGCCGCGA
>DGEQ01000110.1:5522-6625 GCA_002386045.1 Hungateiclostridiaceae bacterium UBA3922
CAGGAGATACTGCAGGCGGCCGGCAAGATATATACGGTACTAAAAATAGATGAGATAAGCAACCTCGGCGCTGCAAGGATCAGGCTGCGTTCACTCAAGGCGGCAATGGAAGAGAGGAGCAGGAGCGGTTACAGCCGCAGGGCTGAGAAATACAGCTTCAGGAAGGTGCCGTTTACCGGGGAGATGCGCAAACGCCACACCATACTGGCGCCTCAGATGTCGCCGATACATTTCCGGTTCGTGCAGGAAGCTTTCAGGGCGTCCGGATACAATATCGAGGTACTGCCGTCCGTTGACAGGGCGGCTGTCGATGAAGGCCTGAGGCATGTGAACAACGACGCCTGCTATCCTTCGATCCTCGTCACCGGACAGATCATGGAGGCGCTGAAATCCGGTAAATACGACGTAAATAACGTGTCCGTGATCATCAGTCAGACAGGCGGAGGCTGCAGGGCGACCAACTATATAGGATTTATACGGAAGGCCCTGAAGGATGCGGGCTTCGGGCATGTTCCCGTGATCTCGCTGAATGCGCTTGGGCTTGAAAAGAACCCCGGGTTCAAAATAACGCCCGGACTGCTTAACAAGGCGCTGATCGCGCTGGTATACGGCGATCTCTTCATGCGCCTGCTGTACAGGGTGCGGCCGTATGAGAAGATAAAAGGCTCGGCAAACCAGCTCTACGAAAGCTGGATCGACCGCTGCATCGAATCGGTCAGAAGCGGGAAGCACAGCGTATTCAGGCGGAACATCCGTCAGATAGTCGAGGATTTCGACAACCTGGAACTGGTCGATGTGAAGAAACCGCGAGTGGGCCTGGTCGGCGAGATCCTCGTGAAATTCCATCCCACGGCGAACAACAACGTGGTGGACCTGGTCGAAAATGAAGGTGCCGAAGCAGTCATGCCTGACCTGATCGACTTCTTCCTGTACTGCGCTTATGGCTCGATCTACAGGCGCAGGTACCTTTCCGGGCCGCTGCTGTCGGAACTGGCCAGCAGGCTGGCGATATGGGGGATAGAACTTTACAGGAGATACATGAAGCGTGTGCTGAGTCACAGTAAACGGTTTGAGCCGCCTACAACCATATACGAACTTGCTCG
>DGEQ01000110.1:6830-7908 GCA_002386045.1 Hungateiclostridiaceae bacterium UBA3922
GTATGCATGCAGCCATTTGCCTGCCTGCCCAACCATGTGACCGGAAAGGGCATGATAAAGGCATTGAAGAGAAAATACCCCAATGCCAATATAGTTGCCGTGGATTACGATCCCGGCGCCAGCGAAGTCAACCAGGTGAACAGGATCAAGCTTATGCTGGCTGCCGCATTCAGGAACATGGAAGATTGCGAAACTGAAACAGAAGCTGAAGTTGCTGCCGCGGCCGGCCAGGGATATGAAACCGCACCAGTCAAAGCAACGGCAGCGGATAAGGCTTCGGCGTGCATAATACCAGCGGTGGGCAAAGCAGCGGCTGATGAAGCTTCGGCAGGCAAGGCACCGGCATCGGGCAGAAAATCCACTGCGACGCAGAAACATTACGGGAACGGCGATCCGGAGAGATTCAGCGGCTAAGGATCTGGCCCAAAGGCCCATATACAGGCCAACGGCGGCAAACAGTGCGACGGTCGACAGCGAAAGCGGTCAAATCAGCGGATCATTCGTGCGGTCCGGTCAAAGCGATGGACCGGGAACTGCGTATAAAAAAGGCGGCCATTTAACTCTGAGCCGCCTTTTTATCTCATTCTTTTTTCGATTCTTATTTATTTTTTCTGATTCTTCTTTATTCAATTATATTACCCTGTTACTTTGTATTGCTTATCTGCATTCTGCGCTTCCGGACCCATCGAGTACTTACATTGCCGCCGTTGATATCAGCACGGCTGATTCCCTATTTACGCAGCCTTTTCTTTTTCATGGATGCCTTCCTGGCATTATGCTTCTTTATCGAATAATGCATTGCAACAGCAAGGAGCCCGGTCAAAACTATCGTTGCCGCAAAGAAAATCAACTGAGTAGACATTTTTCCGTCAACCTTTCTGCGTGTATTTTGTCAGATCGAGCTATCACTATTATATCCGCTGTCTGCCACTAAAAGCAATATGCCGCCGGTTATTCCAGGTGCTGCAAGCCGTCTGCTCCGGATGCGGCCTCCCGCAGCTGCGTATTTTACGGCGCCCCGCAGCCGTTTATTCACGGTTCTCCCGCAGCCGCATTTTTTGCGGCGCCCCGCAGCCGT
>DGEQ01000110.1:8012-10138 GCA_002386045.1 Hungateiclostridiaceae bacterium UBA3922
CCCGCAGCCGTATTTTTTGCTGCGCTCCTGCACCTGCGTATTTTACTGCGCTCCCGCAGCCGCGTATTTGCCGCGTAATTATTATCATAATGCATATGCGTACTTGAATATGATTTTATATGACCACCATCACACTTTATGTATTCTGCAGACAGGCTGTCCTGCAGCCGACCGGAGGAAACGATGAACGCGAATCAGAGACAAAACCTGTTTGAGAAACCACTGAAGAAAGCCGCGAACTCATTCCTGTTCCTTATGCTTTCCGCCGTTGCAGTGTTTATCGGTATACAGTTCGGGAATCTCTGGTACCATTTCGACATCAACATAATAGACAACATCGACGTTGAAAACTTCAAAAAGACCATCAGTTTCGCGATGCCGATCATAGAAACCGTATACAACAGCGGCAGGTCGAGCGTTTCCTTATCAGGTGAGATCAAAGAGTTTTTTACCGGGATGTTCGGGTTCGATCTCCAGGCGCCGACCACCATTTTCAGTGCCCAATCAGCCCTGTTCAGGTATTACCGGGATATGACGGAACATGACAGCCAGGGCGCAGGCGACAGGCCGGGACAGGATGATGCGGATCACCGGGACAGCACTGGTACCGGGAACGGACAGGGACAGGGGACAGTGCCGCAGGACGGCGATGCCAAAGACGGGAAGGTGCCGGGTGGAAGCGGTACGGGAGAGGAAAGCGGGAACGGGACCGGGGAGGACGACGGGACTGGCGGCAAAGAGGACCCGGCAGGAGGTAAAGGCGGTACCGGGGAACAGGTAACGGAGAGCAGCATAAATTCGGATACATGGCCCGGTTCTTCCATCGCCTGGGCCAGCAGCATAAGCTGGGAAACGGAAGAAGAAGAGAAGGATGACAAAACCGATGTCGTGGAAGTGGAAAAGATTGCGATAAAGAACAACACGAGGTACAAGATCGATGTTGAGGCGCTCCTTAAAAAGCCGCTGAAGCTGGACATGTCGAAAAAGGGCCCGAAGGTGCTTATTTATCATACGCACACGAGCGAAAGCTATGTCCTGAAGGAATCTGACCTGGGCAGAAAGGATATGCCGAGCTTCAACAGCAATCCAAGGTACAATGTCGTCAGGGTCGGCGAGGAACTGGCACGGCACCTCAGGAAATACGGCATCGAGACCCTGCACAACGGTACTGTCCATGACAAGGTGCGGGACGCCGCTTACAGCGTATCCATAGAAACCCTCAACAGCTATAAGAAGAGCTATCCCTCTATCCAGGTTTATATCGACGTCCACAGGGATGCGGCAAGGAGCGATAAGCCGAAGCTCCGCCTTACAAAGGAGATAAACGGTAAAAAATGCGCCCAGATCATGTTCGTGGTCGCGGCCGAAGGAACGCTGCCCCACCCGAAGTGGCAGGAGAACCTCAGCTTCGTGCTGAAGCTGCAGCAGAAGCTCAACGAAAAATACCCCGGGCTTGCGCGGCCGGTCTGGATCGTCGAAGCGCGCTACAACCAGCATATATCCACCCAGTCCATCCTCGTAGAGGTGGGCGGTGACGGCAACCTCCTCAGTGAGTGCCTGGAAAGCACGAAGTACCTTGCAGAAGTCCTGAACGAAGTTTTAGAAGAGTGCAGTTGAGACAGGGGACGGTCCTTCGGAAGCGGGGACGGTCTTTCGGAAGCGGGGACGGTTCTCCGAAAGCCAGGCCGGTTCTCCGAAAGCCGGGGACAGTTCTTTGGAAGCGGGGGACGGTCCTTCGGAATCCGGGGACAGTTCTTCGGAAGCGGGGGACGGTCCTTCGAAAGCCGGACGGTTCTCCCGGGTTTAGTGGCAGTTCTCCGGAACTGCGATCCCTGTTGTTCCGGCCGGGATGAACAGATACATGTTCGGAAGCACCAGGTATGTGGCGATGATACGTAAGGATCACATGTGTGAATACAGGATAATGTGGAGCCAATAATAAATAGATAGAGAACACGTGGAAGTGAACAGGGATCCACCGGGAACAGACGGGGACATCCTAAAAAGGGACCCCTTATGAATATAACGGGATCCCCGATCCCAAATAATCGGCAAAGCATAGGACCTGTGGGACGTAGCGATGGATACGGATAACACCGCGCTGAAAAGACTCGAATATTACAGGC
>DGEQ01000135.1:0-21534 GCA_002386045.1 Hungateiclostridiaceae bacterium UBA3922
CTGTCGATGTTGAAGCCTCTCCTGCTGAACAGGCCGGCCACTCTTGACAGTACACCGGCATGGTTTTCCACCAGCACCGATAATATGTGTTTGGCCATGATCCTTACCCCTTTCGTGCCAGGCTTGACGCCTCGTTTTTATCTTATCCAGCGTTACCGGGACTGTTGGCCCCGCGTGGTTATATATAAAAGGATATTTCCCGGTCCCGGCTGTTTTCGTGTCACAGCGTCGGCTCCTCGGGATCCACCATGCATTCCAGGATGTATGGTCCCTGGTGTGCCGTCATCCTCTCCAGGGCTTCTGCGACCTGCGCATCCGAAGATATCCTCTCCCCTCTGAAGCCGTAAGCCGCCGCCAGGGCCACGAAATCGGGATTGCTGTCGAGGAACACCTGCGAATACCGCCCTCCGTGCCTTGTCAGCTGGAGTTCCCTCACCATTCCCAGCCGCCGGTTGTTGAGCAGGATTATCTTCACGTCGATGTCGTACTGTTTCATGGTCCCCAGTTCCTGCATCGACATCTGGAAGCTCCCGTCCCCGCTGATCACAACGACGGTGGAACCGGGCTTTCCGATCTTCGCCCCTATGGCTGATGGGAGGCCGTATCCCATGGTCCCAAGGCCGCCTGAAGTTATGAAAGTTTTGGGTTTTCTCACCCGGTAATGGTTGGCTGCCCAGATCTGGTTCTGGCCGACCTCCGTCGTCAATATAGCATCCCCGGGCAGGTAATCAGAAAGTATCGACAGCAGGTGTTTCGGGTCCACGTATCCGGTGTCCGTCCTGGCCTTCCTGCTGTTCCTGCGCCTGACGTCCGCCGCCGTTTCGAGCCACTCGGCAGATCCGCCCGCCTCAACGAGTTCGAGCAGATCCCTTAGGACATGCTTCAGGTCCCCTACCACGGGTACCGCGACATCGATGTTCTTGCCTATCTCGGCAGGGTCTATGTCGATATGGATGATCTTTGCCTTTTTTGCCAGCGAACTGGCCGCTCCCATCGCCCTGTCCCCGACCCTGGCCCCGAGTATCATCACCAGGTCGGCGTGGTGCAGTACATAGTTGGCCGTCGGGCTCCCATGGGTGCCGACCATCCCGAAGTGGAGAGGATGGTCCGACGGTATGGAGCCTATGCCCATCAATGTCGTAACTACCGGTATGTTCCGCCTCTCCGCCAGTTCCACCATTTCACCCGAGGCATCGGCGGTGATCAGGCCTCCGCCGGCGCATATGACAGGCCTTTTTGCGGCATGGATCGCCGCGGCGGCCTTCCTCTCCTGTCCCGGATGGCCCTTTATGGTCGGTTTGTACCCTTTTATGTCTATGTGTCCGGGATACCTAAAATCTATAACGGCATTCTGTATATCCACGGGTATATCGATGACGACAGGCCCCGGCCTCCCCGTGGTCGCTATGTGGAATGCTTCCTTTATTATCCTCGGCAGTTCTCCGGCTTTTTTCACAAGGTAATTGTGCTTGCTGAAAGGAGCGGTCGCCCCGGTTATGTCCGCCTCCTGGAAAGCATCCGTGCCTATCATGTCGCTCCTGACCTGGCCGGTGATAGCGATGATGGGTACGCTGTCCATGTATGCATTGGCGATGCCGGTGATGAGGTTGGTCGCTCCGGGACCGGATGTTGCCACGCAGACGCCGGCTTTGCCCGTGACCCTGGCATAGCCGTTGGCAGCATGGGCCGCTCCCTGTTCATTTCGCGTCAGGATATGCCTTATGCCGCTGTCCAGCAGCGCATCATAGAACGGGGAAATGGCAGCGCCGGGATAGCCGAAAACGATATCGACGTTTTCCGCTTCCAGGGCCCTTATGATAGCTTCTGCACCTGTGATTTTCACCGATATCCCTCCGCTTCCTCCCGGAAAACCAAATCGGAAAAACGATGTTATAAAAAACCCCTCGTCGCTGCATCACTGCAGGGACGAAGGGAAATCCACCGTGGTACCACCCTGATTCGATAAGCAAATGCTTATCCTCAGTAGTACTTTTTAAGTAAAGTACCTGACTGTAACGTGGTCAACGTCTTGCGCCTGTGTCCCGGGACACCGGGATTTCAGCGAAGAAGCTCCGGAATGAGCTATACGCAGGATCCTATGCACCGGTTCGCACCACCCACCGGCTCTCTTGCGCAGTCAGATCTGCCTTGTTTCCTTCATTGCTTTTCGTCCTTCTTGAAGATGATTGTATTATATTGTATCAGCACACTCGTCAAACTGTCAATACGGTTTTTTACTCTTTATTGCCCTCATGGGCTGTCTTTTTTTATGCTTTTTTGCGGTATTGCCGCCTACAGGTATACCCGTTCGTTGGTATTGCCTTCAAATTTACCGATACCGTAACCATAGCAGAATGACTGGCGCATGCTGGTCATGATCAGGGTCTTCAGCAGTTCCCTCTCTTCTTTGCTGAGGCCCCTGTCCGTCATCTCGATAAAGCTCCTGGTCTTGTCCGCGGCGATGAGCCTTATGGCTTCCCTTGTACCGGCCAGGTCGCCGTTGAGCTTTTCCCTGGCCTGCTTCAGGTAGAGTTTGAGAGTTTTTTCAAAATCCGTCTGATGTTTGGCTTTATCAGCCATGGCAACCACCTCCTGTTTTTCATACAAGTAAGTGTTGCCATTGCCGGCGCCGGACTATACGTCTTCCGGCGTCGACGCTGCCGATCATCATTTCAGCTGAAGTCGGGGTGCTTTGTGAAAAACTGCAGGATCCAGGGTGAAGCAGAGATGGTGACCGATCCTGCATTGTGGGGATGCTGCGTTAACATCTGCAGGCCGGCTCATTTGCTCCAATGAGGGCGCAGGTCACTCGCCGTCCATGGCTCGGGACCAGCGCCGGCAGCGTCCGTGCTGCAGGTCGTGGTGCCTGAGGCCTCATTCGAGCTTCATGACCCGGCCGCATCTGTAGCACTTGCATCCCATCAATGGCTGGATCGGTCACCATCCCTGGTTTCCTTGACTCGGTACAGGCAACCGAATAACCTGTCCGGTCTCGATCGTCACCTGGTTACCAGCCCGTCACGCTCCTTGCGGGCAAGCACAAGCTCGGTGGTAGTCCATTCGCCGCTGCCGCGTTTCCTGTGGTAAATGCTGACCTTATCCCCCGGCTGCTTCGAATAAATGTAGGTCCTGAGCTGCATCATCGTGTCGATCTCATTGCCGTCCACCCGCGTTATGATGCATCCTTCACGTATACCAGCCCTGTAAGCCGGACCGTTCCTGTCCACGTGGGCGACATATATGCCGTTCTTCATCTTCGCCTGGCCGTCGATATACGGTATCGTCTGCCCGTCATAAGCGAATATCCCAACGTAGGGCTCTTCGAAGCTGCCTGTTTCCACGAGCCTTGCAACGACAGGCTTAATTATGTTTATCGGGATGGCGAAGCCCATCCCCTCGGCGCTAGTCACCTTTACAGTATTGATGCCGACCACTTCCCCCTTTGCATTCAGCAGGGGACCCCCGCTGTTGCCGGGGTTTATGCTGGCATCCGTCTGTATAAGGTCCTCCATGTAATTTACGCCGTCTTTCGTCTCTATCCTGATGGTCCTGTTGAGAGCGCTGATGATGCCTGACGTGACCGATCTCTGGAAATCCAGCCCCAGTGGATTGCCGATGGCAATTGCATGTTCTCCGACCCGGAGCTTTGTGGCATCGCCAAGCACCAACGGAGTAAGGCCTGTGAGGTTCACCTTCACAGCCGCCAGGTCCAGCACGGGATCCGACCAGACGACTTCTCCGTCAACATTCCTGCCGTCCGCCAGCGAAACTATGATCCTGTTGCTCCTTCCTCCGGCCACATGGTAATTTGTCAGGATATAGCCGTCCGAACTGACGATCACGCCCGAACCGAACCCTACTTCAGACTCCCGGTTCCTGCTGAAAAGGTTGTCCCTGACGGCCCTCTCGACCGTTATGCCGACGACCCCGGCGGTAGCTTTTTCGGCAACCCTTTGGGTAACAGGGATCTCTGCCACGTCGTCCGCCGCGGAGCCGGCAAGGTAGCCATTTCCCGGCGTACCGTTGCCCGTGCCGGTCCCGCCCTGTCCGACGCTGCCAGGCCCGGCAGTACCTGTCTGCCCTCCATCCCCGGCAGGATTCCCTTCCCTGCCCCCGGAAAACTGCAGACGGACCCCGGGACTCCTGATCCCGCCGCCATTTCCGTCAGCGGCAGATATGAACCCTGAAGCAGCGAAAATCACCAGCAGGCTTACGATCATCGATGTGATAACAGATGTGAAAAGAATTGCCACCAATCCGTACCGTCTTCTGCCGTACATGCCATCAACCCCGTTTTCGCATTGTGAACGTCATACTTATTATTATCTGCGGCGTCACAAAGAATACGAAATACGGGCTGAAAGACAAAACCGGCAGGAAACCGGCTCGTCCGGCTTTTTTGTCATATCTCGCCCGGCGTGCCGGAAGACGTGTCGGCCGATGAAAAAGGTTTCACTATTTTTTTGACGCTTTTTTCGAACCTGGGCCTGGGCATCATGACCTGGTGGCCGCAGCCAAGGCACCTGACCCTGAAGTCGGCGCCGGTCCGCATCACTTCCCACTCTTTGCTCCCGCACGGATGCGGTTTGCGGAATTCAACTATATCTCCAAGACGGTACCTGTCCGCCATATACATCACCATTCCCGACAGATTGCGTTTTTACAGAAAGCTGCTGTTTTTGCGTTCCGCGTCAGTAGTTCTTGAGATATGCGTCTATCTCCCACTTGCTGATCTGCGTCTTGTACCCCTCGCATTCCTTCAGCTTTGCCTCGATATACTTGTTGAATATATGGTCCCCGAGGAGTTCCCTCGCAAATTCGCTCTGCCTCATCTCACAGATGGCCTCTTCAAGGCTGCCCGGCAGCACCCCGATGTGCCCGGCGCACCTGTCCTCCTGGCTCATGTCGAACAGGTTCCTGTTGACCGGTTCCGGCGGCTGGATTTTGTGCTCTATGCCGTCAAGGCCGGCCGCGAGGATGGCAGCCAGTGCCAGGTACGGGTTGCAGCTCGGATCGGGGCACCTGAGTTCAAGCCTCGTCGCCGTCCCGCGGGCTGTAGGCACCCTGACCAGCGGGCTCCTGTTCCTGGCCGACCACGCGATATAGACAGGAGCTTCATATCCCGGTACAAGCCTCTTGTATGAGTTGACCAGCGGGTTGGTCAGCGCCGTGATCGCGCGGATATTCTTCATCAGGCCGCCCATGAACCAGTAAGCCTCCTGGCTGAGCCGGAGCGGTCCGCCCTCGTCATAGAAGACATTGCTTCCCTGCCTGAACAGCGATACGTTCACATGCATCCCTGAACCAGCGATGCCGTATATCGGCTTCGGCATGAACGTGGCATGCAGGCCGTGCTTCTGTGCGATCGTCTTGACCACCAGCTTGAACGTCTGGATAGCGTCAGCGGCATTCAGTGCATCGGTGTACTTGAAGTCGATCTCGTGCTGGCCCGGCGCTTCCTCATGGTGGGACTGCTCGACTTCGAACCCCATTTCCTCAAGGGTGAGGCACATGTCTCTCCTGGCCTTCTCGCCGAGGTCCACCGGGCCAAGGTCGAAATACCCCGCCTTGTCATGGGTTATCGTGGTGGGGTTCCCCTCATTATCTACAATGAATAGGAAAAACTCACATTCAGGCCCGACATTGAACGTATCGTAGCCCATCTGCGCAGCTTTTTTCAAAGCCCTCTTCAGTACATACCTGGGATCACCTTCGAACGGCTCTCCGTCTGCGGTATACACGTCGCAGATAAGCCTGGCGGTCTTCCCGATGTCGGAATTCCACGGCAGTATTACGAACGAGTCAGTATCCGGCCACAGGTACATGTCGGACTCTTCTATCCTTACGAATCCCTCGATGGAGGAACCGTCGAACATGCACTGGTTGTCCAGGGCTTTTTCCAGTTGCTTCGCAGTGATCGCGACATTTTTCAGCATGCCGAAAATGTCGGTGAACTGGAGCCTTATGAACTCCACCTTCTCGTCCCTGACTATCCTTATGATATCCTCTTTCGTGTATCTGGGCATCCGGTACACCTCCATGATAATAAAAAACGTACTCGACCCGATCCGGATATCGATCAAGAATGCCGTTGCCGAAACAGTGACTCTGCTGCCGAAACAGGACCGGATACTGCAATTGCCGCAACTGCGCCGAATGAAGTGCCGCCGGTATCCGGCAGAAATCTACCTCTATTTTACCATGAATAAGTAACAGGGCAATACTTATTTAAGCTTCCGGGCGCCCGATTGTGCATTTTCACAACTTTTGGGAAGCCGGCCGAACGGGATGGTTTCCGGTTCGGACTCAGCAGCCAGCCCTTTCCGGTGGTATAATATAATCAAGGAGGCATGGAAATGCAAAAGGGAAAACATCTCATGATACTGTTATGCACGGCAGCAGTTGCACTCTCGGTAACGGCGGCACTGGCCGCGATACCTTTTTCTTTGGCCGGGGCAGCGGAAACCGACGGAACACTTCGCGTCAAAGGCAACAAAATAGTGGATCCCGACGGGCGTGAGGTACGCCTTTACGGGCTGAACTGCCCAAGCCTGGAATGGAAGCCGGCCGGCGACAATATGCCGATGGCAGTCATCACGGCATTCGACGAGTGGGAAGCCAACCTTGTGAGGCTTCCGATGAACCAGGACTACTGGTTCGGGCATGATCCGTCACAGAACGACGGTGGAGAAGCGTACCGCAGGCTCATCGCAGAGATCGTGGAAATCGCGCAGGAGCGTAAAAAATACATATGGCTGGACCTGCACTGGTCCAACGGCGGCACCGAATGGGGTGCGAACACGGGGCAGCACAAGATGCCGGACAAAAACAGCCTCGTTTTCTGGGAATCCGTTGCGCAGGAATACCGGAACCATCCCTACGTACTGTTCGGGCTGTACAATGAACCTTACGGCGTTTCATGGGATGTCTGGAAGAATGGCGGGATGGTGTCTGAATCGTCAGAAGTGACCGAAAACGGTAAAAAGTCCGTAAAAACCTTGAAGTATGAAGCTGTCGGGATGCAGACCCTCATCGATGCTATCAGGGCGCAGGGCGCAAACAATCTCATCATCGTCGGGGGCCTCGACTGGGGTTTCGACCTGTCCAGGGCCGCCGATGAGAAATACCGGCTCGTGGATACGCCCGAAGGCAACGGCATAGTCCTCGACACCCACCCGTACCCGTGGAAAAACAAGAACTGGTCACAGCTCATCGATAAAGCAGGAGAGCATTACCCCGTGATCGTCGGCGAATTCGGGACCGGCCCCGCCAAAAACGACCCGGACAAGCCCGATGAGTATTACTTCAAAAACTACCATGAAACGCTGTTCGACTGGATAGAGAAAAACAACTACAGCTTTGCCGCGTGGTCATTCCATCCGAGCGCCGGCCCCTGCCTGATAAAAGGCTGGAACTATGAACCTACGCCTTACCACGGCGTGTATGTCCGGGATTTCCTCATCAAAGTTTCAGCCCGCGGGGTAAGCCTTTTCGACGGGGAAAACTACACCGGCAGATCTATATACATAAAGCCGGGCGAATATACCGGGGCGGACCTTGCAGCAGCCGGCCTGGACCCCGCTTCCATCAGGTCGGCAAGGCTCAGCAACGACCGGAGCCTCGCATATAAACTGACGGTGTTTTCAGAAGACGGCTTCACCGGCAGCAGCCTGTCTTTCACGCAAAATATACCGGACCTCAGGGCATCGCTGGGTGGGATGGCCGTAAGATCCCTCAAACTGGAAACGGTGACGCCTGAGAACATCAATAAGGGCAGCAGCGCCGAATGCAGCAGCAACAATGAGAAAAGCGGCGCCGTCACTGACGGCGATGAGGCGACCAGGTGGATGGTCGACGAAGAAGGACCCAAATGGGTCAAAACGGATCTGGGCTCAGTCTGCACTATACACAGGATCATAATCAAACACGCATCCAACACGGGCCTCGAACTGCACAACAACAACCAGGATTTCACCGTCAGCATAAGCACCGACGGCTCGGACTGGACGCAGGTCTATTCAGTCACCGGCAACACGAACTACAGGACCGTTATCGATTTCGAGCCTGCAGCAGCCCGTTATGTAAAAGTGGACATAACGAAGGGCAGCAGGATACCTCCGCATACACGCGTCACTATCCGTGAAATCGAGGTTTACGGGACCAGGGACGCAAACCCGGAAGCCGGCGCCGAAATATCCGCCGGCGAGAGGGACAGCGGCGGCAAAGGCAGCCCTGCCGGACCGGGCGGTGGGAAACCCCTGCTGTGGCTGGCTTTCTCAGGCCTGGTTTCGGCTGTCGTCATAGCGCTTACGGCGCTGTCGAGGCGGAGGGAGAGAAAACGCAGGAATACATAGACGGAATCGAAACATATAGATGGAATTAAAGAGCTGCAGCATGACATGCTGCAGCTCTTTAGTTCCTGCATATAGATCCCTGCACAGTAATTACAGCGATTCGTTCTGCGTCATCCTGCCCTGTTCATTCCTGCTTCTCGAACATATCCTTTCCTACTCCGCACAGCGGGCAAACCCAGTCATCAGGAATATCCTCGAAGGGAGTACCCGGCGCGATACCGCCGTCCGGATCGCCGACGGCCGGATCATAGACATAGCCACAGGCAGTGCAAACATACTTGTCCATAGAATCAACTCCTTAATCAAGATTCTCTGATTATGTTCCCCTTCAATCATACCAGTAAACAGTCTTTTGAAAAAGCAGGTCCGTGATGCCCGCCTGCTTTCACACCCTGTTTTTCCTCCCGCCGGATACGAGGATGAGACCGACGCCGATAAACAGCACCGGTATCGCGTACGGCCCTGTGTCAAATCTCAGCAGCCTGCTCAGCGAGAACGTGAAGAAAAACAGGAAAGACAGGCCGCCCAGGATGCCGATGGGGATCAGAAGCCCTTTTTCCCTGTTGCCGAATATATACAGTTCGAATAGTCCGAAGGCCACCGAGAATATTACCAGGGGCCAGGTTATGTCCCATCCTCCGAACAGCATGTTGAACTGGAACACCAGTCCCAGTACCAGCAGGATCCCGCCGGGCACCAGCAGACCGGGGTCCCTCCTGCTCCTGCTGAAGAAACTGTAGTGGAAGATCAGACCCGGAAGCAGCAAAAACAGCGATGGCCAGAACCTGCCCAATAACGCGCCCGGGTTGATGACCCTCCAGACAGGTTCGAATATGTCAAGATTTTTCAGAAGGAACAGTATACCAAGCGTGATGAGTATACCGCCCAGCACTCTGCCGGACCTTTTCATTGCAATACCTCCCGGATAAAAAATCAGTCATTGGCGTTTCCTCGTGCTGTCCTATAATATTATAATGTCAAGCCGCCAAAATGTCTGATACATCCGGAGAAAGGCGCAGACAGGTCATTCCCCGGCCGTTTCTGCTTCCGCTCCTTCCGGGAGCAGTAACCCGTCTTCCCCGAGCTTCCATATGACGAACCGGATCCCCGCCGCTATGAGGTCTGCCATCCTCATCACGACATGGAGCCTGGTATTCTGCAGGATCAGGAAGTCCATGAAGCCCCCGAAATTGACTATCCCGGTCACGAACATGTCGCCCACGGGCGCAAGCTCCTTGTTTACGCCCGAACCTGGCTTGATGGGACCCTCGCCGACACTGATATATCCTACATGCTCCATGCTTCCCAAGCATGCATCTATGGCGATAACAAAAGGCTTGTGGCAGTCAGCCTCCACCCTTTTCATGACTTCGTCCAGGTTCCTGGCATGAACGGGGTTCTCAAGAGTGCCGTATACATGGACATTCCTCGTTTTCAGCCCGGAAAGCTTGTAACCTGTCAGCGGACCCAGGCTGTCCCCCGTGGAACGGTCTGTGCCTATGCAAAGGAAGACCACCGACCTGGAACCTGCTGCCAGCGCATTGCTTATCCTTGCATGCAGTTCGTCGGTGAACCGCCTGAACGCGGCAGCACTGTTTACATTAATATATTGCTGTTTCCTGCCTGTCCCGACCAGCATATCGATTATCCCGAATACTCCCCATGTTATTGGCGCCCCCGGCTTATTTTGGCAACCCGACGGCGCAGCATCGTTATATATTATTTCCGGATAACCTCCGTTTATTACAGTTCCCGGGACCTGCACACGATTTACACGGCCGGGTATATCTGGTATCATGATATAGTGGGGTGGTATTACGGAATCGCTGAGGAACAACAAACCATTCATCGAAGATATACTCAACGGTATGTATGACTGGGTCCGGGTCATAGACCGGGACAACAACGTCATCTACATGAACAGGGCAATGCGCGAAGGCCTTGGGGAGAAGTTCATTGGCAAAAAGTGCTATGAGGTCCTGGGCCGGAATGAGCCATGTACTGTATGCATTTCCAGGAAGTCGGTTTTCGAAGGTTTTTCCCAGGAAAAAGAGGAATCCATAGGGGACAGGACTTTTTCCGTAATGTCGTCCCCGGTGAGGAACGCGGCAGGCGAGGTCGTCGCCGCTGTTGAAGTGCTCAGGGAAACCACCCAGCTCAAAAAGCTCTACCAGGAGATGCAGGAGCAGAACCTCAAGCTGAAGAACGAGGTCGAAATGGCAAGGAGGCTGCAGGAAAGCCTTCTTCCGGACCCCCCGGACATTCCGGGGCTGGACTTCTCGCTGCTGTATATGCCATGCGAATCGCTTGGCGGAGACTTTGTCGATATCTTCCGCATAGACGACTCCCACATCGGCGTGTACATAGCCGACGTTTCAGGTCACGGCGTACAGGCGTCCCTGCTGACCGTCTTCCTGAGATCCGCTGTGAACAAAAAGCTGCTTTCGCCCTCCAGGGCGCTGGAAGAGCTTTTTTACGAATTCAACAAGAGCAAGCTCGACCAGGAAATGTACATAACCATGTTCTACTCGATAATCGACCTGGACGACAGGACCATGCTCTACTCGAATGCCGGCCTGAACGTCTTGCCGGTGGTATACGGCAGGCAAAAGTTCGAATTGCTGAAGATGCCCGGCATCCCCATCAGCAACTGGCTTGAGAAGCCGGAATACAGGGATGGCTCCATCAGGCTCTCACCAGGCGACAGGTTCTTCATGTACACTGACGGCATACTCGAGATAAGGAACAGTTACAGGGAGCAGTTCGGAGAGGAAAGGCTCCTTGACATACTCCTCAACAGCAGCGCCAGGCCCGGGCAGATCCTGCGGGACATAAAGGATTCCGCATTCAGGTTCGCGGATATCCGGTCGGCAGATGACCTGCGCGACGATGTCACCATGGCGCTGCTTGAACTGAAGTGAACCCTGCCACGACCCTTTCGATCCCTGACAGGTCCCTGTATATCTCTATATCAGAAAACATGCCGCCGGATCCCATCAGCCTGGCTACGGCTTTCGCCTGGTCATATCCCGTTTCGAAAGCCAGCATACCTCCCGGACGCAAATACCCTGGTGCCCTGCGTATTATCTCCCTGTAGAAGCGGAGTCCGTCGCTTCCTCCGTCCAGGGCCGGCAAAGGCTCAAAAAGCCTGACCTCGGGCTGGAGCCTTTCCAGGTCTTCGGTCCTTACATACGGGGGATTCGAAACGAGCACGTCATATTTTTCCGCGGGGACGCTCCCGAACAGGTCGCTCCGGATGAAACGCACCCTTCCGGATACGCCGTGCCTTTCCGCATTCCTCGCTGCTACGGCCAGTGCCGCCGGCGATATGTCCACCGCCGTGACGAGACAATCCTGCAGGTATTTTGCCAGGCTCACAGCGATACATCCCGAACCGGTACACATGTCGAGCACCCGGATCGGCTGCCTGTGTCCGGCAGGAGCCGGGCCTGATCCTCCGTCTTCGTCCAGAGCCATATCCCTGCACCGCTCCAGCACCGTCTCCACCAGCAGTTCCGTCTCCTGCCTCGGTATGAGCACGTCGGGCGTGACTTCGAACACCAGGGACATGAATTCCTGTTCGCCGGTGATGTACTGCAGCGGATAACCGCCTGCCCGCTTCTTCAGCAGTTCGAAATACCGGTCCTCAGCATGTGCCGGCAAAACGCTGTCCCCATACGCATACAGGTACGTCCTGCTGCATCGCGCGGCATAACAAAGCAGAACTCCGGCATCATTGGCCGGAGCATCGATCCCTGCTTTTTTCAATATATCAATGCCTTTTCTGTAAGCTTCGCCGTAAGTCATGCCTTTCTTCCCACCTGCTACCATTCGTCGGAATCGTCATCGACGATGACGTTCTTCATTGCCTCTATGGCCACCTCTATCTGGTCATCATCCGGTTCCCTGGTGGTGAGATACTGCAGGAGCATGCCGGGCGCGCTCAACACACGCATGAGCGGCCATTCGGTGTGCCTTCCGGTGAACTTCAGCACCTCGTACGCGATGCCGGCAACAACGGGGATCAGTAATATGCGCAGCAGCGCGTTGACCACGGGGCTGTGCCAGCCGACCAGCGAAAACATGAGTATGCTGATCACCATGACGAGGAACAGGAATGACGTCCCGCAGCGCGGGTGCTTCGTCGAATACTTCTTCACGTTTTCAACGGTAAGCTCATCACCATGCTCATAGCAGTGGATCGTCTTGTGCTCGGCGCCGTGGTACTGCCATACCCTTTTTATGTCCTTCATCAGCGAGGCAAGATATATATATGCGAAAAATATGATGATCCTGACCAGGCCTTCCAGCAGGTTTTTCAGTACCACACCGGAGCCTTCTTTCCTAATATCAAGCAGGCCCACGATGAAATTGGGCAGCAGTATGAACAGGCCGATGCTCAGGGCAAGCGAAAGTATCACGGTTGCGTATATGACTGCATCCTTTCCCTTTCCGCTGAAAAGCCTTTCTATGAATGAATCCAGCTTCGACTGGGCCTTTTCACCTTCATCCCCGGTCTCGGCTATCTCCGCCGAGTACATGAGCGCTTTCACGCCCGTCACCATCTGCCTGAACAGGTTGACGGATCCCCGTACGAAAGGTATCCTGGTCACCCTGGTCTTCAGCGGCGCCGGTTTTTTGTCCAGTTCGATCCCGCCGTCCGGTCTCCTTACCGCTATGGCGATGTTTTTCGGCCCTATCATCATCAGTCCCTCGATCAGGGCCTGGCCTCCTATATTTGTCTTTTTCATACGACTGCTGACTCCTCCGGCCGTAAATAAAAACAAAGACTGAACTGTCCGTTCAGCCTCCAGTTTGACATTATTCCGCATCTTCGATTCCGTACTTCTTCTTGAACTTCTCGACGCGTCCCCCGGTATCCACGAGCTTCTGCTTTCCGGTAAAAAACGGATGACACTTCGAGCATATTTCAACGTGCAGTTCCTTTTTCGTCGATCCCGTTACAAAGGTCTCGCCGCATGCGCACTTCAGAACAGCGTCTTCAAAATACTGCGGATGTATGTTTTCTTTCATTCCCGTTTCACCTGCCTTCATGCTGCTGCAAAATAGATTTTGCCATTTTGCTCGATCAACAAACAAAAAGTATTCTAACACATAAAACCGCCTTTAGCAAGTCCTATTTGACCGGAACGTTCTATTTATCGATGAATGCCTTGTTGATGCTGTTGACGAACTCTTCATTCGTCTTCGTCTGCATCATCCTGTTGAGGATCATCTCCGTCACGTCCGCCGGGCCCAGGTTGCTCATGGCTTTCCTTATAGCCCAGATGCTTTCGAGTTCCTTCGGGTTGAGCAGCAGTTCCTCGCGCCTTGTTCCCGACCTGTTGATGTCGATGGCGGGAAATATCCTCTTTTCAGAGAGCTTCCTGTCGAGGTGTATCTCCATGTTGCCCGTGCCCTTGAATTCCTCGTATATGACGTCGTCCATGCGGCTTCCCGTCTCTATCAGCGCTGTGGCTATGATCGTAAGGCTGCCGCCGTTCTCTATGTTGCGTGCCGAACCGAAGAACCTCTTCGGGCTGTGGAGAGCGCCGGGGTCGAGACCGCCTGAAAGCGTCCTGCCCGTAGGAGGTATCGTAAGGTTGTATGCCCTTGCCAGCCTTGTTATACTGTCAAGCAGGATAACGACGTCTTTCTTGTGTTCCACCAGCCTCTGGGCCCTTTCGAGGACCATCTCGGCGACCTTTATGTGATTCTCGGGCACCTTGTCGAACGTTGAGTATATGATCTCGCCTTTTATGGAGCGCTGCATATCGGTGACCTCTTCGGGCCTCTCGTCGATGAGCAGCACTATCAGTTCGATCTCGGGATAATTCTTCGTTATGGCGTTGGCGATCTTCTTCAGCAGTATGGTTTTGCCCGCCTTGGGAGGAGATACGATCATTCCCCTCTGCCCTTTCCCTATCGGGGCTATCAGGTCGATAAGCCGCGTTGACAGTTCTTTCGGATCTGTTTCGAGGGTTATGCGGTGGTTGGGGAATATCGGTGTCAGTTGCTCGAAAGGGGTCCTTTTTGCCGCGACTTCAGGCGGGTCTCCGTTGACGGTCTGGACATAGAGCAGTGCCTGGAACTTCTCGCCTTCCTTCGGTATCCTTCCCTTTCCCTTTATCTTGTCGCCGGTCTTAAGGCCGAATCTCCTTATCTGCGAGGGAGAAACATACACGTCCCTCGTGCCGGAGAGGAAATTATCGCTCCTCAGGAAGCCGTAGCCGTCGGGCAGCACTTCCAGCACGCCTTCCACAGGGTCGTCGCTTTCGATTTTCTCAAGGCCGTTATGAGGCCTTTCATGCCCGTTCCAGTCCCTCCTGGGCTGCGCAGGGACCGTCGCATGGGCCGCCGGCTTTTCTTCCGTTTTGCCTTCTTCTGCCGCCTTGCTTTCACCGGTGTCCTCAGGTTCGGTCGTTTTCTTCACTTCAGCGGCAGGCTGCTCCGCAGCGTCAGCCTGTTCTTTCGGTTTCTCAGCATCGGCCTCTTCAGGCGCGGTTTTCCGGGATGCTGTATCTTCTCCCGCGGTTTCTTCCGCCGGTTTCTCCGCTTCCTTATCCGTTTTCCTCGGCCTGCCCCTTCTCGTTTTTTTGACGGTGGCCGTTTCTTCAGCGGGACTTTCCCCGTCTTTGACCTCCCCGGCTGCCGGTACGGCCTGGGCATCGCCGTCGCCGTCATCCCGGGCAGGTTCTTCCGCATTTGCTTCCTGTCCGGCGGTACCAGTTTCGTCACTCTTTACGCCTGTATCTTCGCCGGTTTCCCCTGTCGGGCTTTCCGTGTCGCCGGTATCGGCTTTTTTGGGCTTCCGTCCCCTTTTGGACCGGGTTGCCTGTCCGGATTCGCTGTCCTGATCCTGCCCGGCCCCGGCCGTCTGATCCTTTTTGGGCGCCTTGCGCCTGGCAGCCCTGAGGATCCTCTCGATCAGTTCTTCCTTGCCGTATTCCGTGACTTTCCTCAAGCCCATCATCCTGGCTATGTACTGCAAATCCTCCAATGATTTTGCAGCAAGATTTACTTCTTCCATGATACACCTACCTGTTTTCAAAATATTGATATGATATTAATCCAGAATCCGTCTGAATACCTGCATGTCGCCGTTACAGACCTGAACTGCGGGATCAGGACAAGTAAACAAAGCAAACAGACATCCAACTGACATCAAATTCCACGCATATAAATAATCCTTGGTTAAATAAGGGAAATCTGACAGCAGAATGACTTTCGCGATTCCATCTAATTATAGCATCCTGAAAACACCATTGTCAATCTCAACATCGATAAACAGCGCATCAGGGCAGTTTTGTCCGGATACCGCGGCCGGATCATTTACCGAGCTTGTTGCCCGACTGGCCGGTAAGCAGTCCTCCCCTGTACCGGAACGCACCCCTGGACATGAGTATCTGGCTCACGGCAAGCGTTTTCTTCAGGTCGCTGGTTTTTGCCGCCGGTATCCTTGCACTGCCGCCGCAGCGGCCGCACCTGAGCAGTATGCAGTCGCTCAGGAGCACAAGATCGATGTCGGCGTCGCCGCATTCACATATTATGCTGCCGCATAAAGCTATGTCGTGGATACGGTTCAGCGTGTCTATCATGACCCGGGTGTTCTTGAAGTAACTCTCATACCCGTAAGTGTCCAGCAGTTTGTCGAATTCTTTCTCCAGGTCGTCGATCTTGTCGCAGACCGCCTCATCCCTGCCTATGAAGCATGTCTGTATCCCTGTCTCAGGGCAGTTGAACACCACGGGCTCGCCGAACAGTATCGACTTTTTCGTAAAGAGGTAGGTATGCTCATTATCGCACCCGATACATGGGATCCTGATCAGAAAGCTGTTACCACCCTCCCGCTTCATGGTGATGCAGGACTTACCGCAGCGGCATGCCAGGCTGTAGTCGCTGTACAGCAGTTTGAACACGGAAACGCTGAAAAATTCAAAACTCCCGCAGGACGAACACCTGTATGCAACGGTGATACTCGTATCTATCAGCATTTTACCCACCTCTCATAATAATATTCGCCGCATGCTGAAAAAAATCCTGCTTTGCCCGCAATTGCAAATATTTGCATCCAATATTAGTATATAGGCCTGGCCGCATATTATTCTTATACTTGCCCTGCACCATATGCTATAATTTAATCTATAATACTAAAAATTGCCGGACCGTACCGCGCATGACAGTACGGCGGGCGATATATCTACACGGGCAAAGGAAGCATCATAATGAAACATATTTTTATAGTGAACCCGGTCGCGGGCAAGGGAAGGCCTTTGAAGGTGATCCCCGATATCCGGAGGTACTGCGGGGAATACAACTGCCAATATGAAATCATCGTTACGGAATTCCCCGGCCATGCAACCGAAATAGCAGCGGCAAAAAGTGCCGAAGACAGATGCAGGTTTTATTCCGTCGGCGGCGACGGGACTCTCAACGAAGTCCTCAACGGGATGGCCCGCAGCGGAAGCAGCCTGGCAGTCATCCCCTGCGGTTCGGGCAATGACTTCATAAAGAGCCTGGTCGGCAGGGAAGTCCCCGACGATATCATCCCGGCGACGATCCGGGGGACCGAGCGCCTTATCGATTATGGCAGTGTCAACGACAAGTATTTCATAAACATCGCGTCCGTCGGTTTTGACGCAAAAGTGGCCTGGCAGACTGAACTTTTCAAGAAGATGCCGCTGGTTTCGGGCAAGACGGCTTACATACTCGGCATCCTAAATACTATAATCATCAGGAGCAATGAGTACCTGGAACTGAAGCTGGACGACAGGGAGATATCCGGGGAGACCCTCCTTGTGGCGGCAGGCATCGGCAAGTATTACGGCGGTGGTATAAAGGCATTGCCTGACGCCGTGATCGACGACGGCCTGTTCGACATCTGTCACGTGGAAGCGGTACCAAGATCCAAAATACTGCGCCTGTTCCCGCAGTATATAAAAGGGCTGCATGGCAGTATCAAGGAAGTCCATTTCTACAGGAGCAAAAAAGTCGAGATAACAGCAAAAAAGCCGATCCCGCTGAACCGGGACGGGGAGATAGTACTGACAGGCAAGGCGGTTTTCGAGATATTCCCGAAAAGCCTGCCCTTCGTGGTGCCGGATCTCAGCTGATATGGCCTGCACTCCGGCAATCGACGGGATGTTATGCGGCGCCCGGGCTGACGCATCGCCGGTCCCGGGTCGGAAACGGCCCCGGGTTTCGGCCGGCAATACGCCGGCCCCAGGCAGGACATGATCCCGACATACGGCAGATGCCGTCCGAACGGGACTATATCCGGCCCGGGCCGGACAATAGGGGGGGATGCCCGCTATACGGCCTCCAGCAGTTGGTACTGCGCCGTATAGAGCTTGTAATATGCGCCTTTCCTTTCCATCAGTTCCTCGTGGGAACCCTGTTCTATTATCCTTCCATTGTCTATATACATTATCCTGTCCGCATTCTTTATGGTGGAAAGCCTGTGGGCTATTATGAACGACGTCCGCCCTTTGAGCAGCCTCTGGAGCCCGGCCTGCAGGGCCAGTTCCGTTTTGGTGTCTATGCTCGAGGTGGCCTCGTCGAGTATCAGTATCCTCGGGTCGGCGAGCAGCGCCCTGGCAAACGAGATCAGCTGCCTCTGCCCCACGGACAGCCTGGATCCCCTTTCATTGACCTCCGTCTTATAGCCGTCCGGCAGCGTCATTATGAAATCGTGGGCACAAACTGCTTTTGCCGCGGCAATGGCCTCTTCGTCCGTCGCGTCGAGCCTGCTGTATTTTATGTTGTCCATTACGGTGCCCGAGAATATGAAGGTATCCTGCAGCATCACGCCCATCTGCTTTCTCAGCGACTCCAGCGTGACGCTCCTTACGTCCTTGCCGTCGATCAGGACGCTTCCTTCCTGTACATCGTAGAACCGGCTCACCAGGCTGACGATGGTCGATTTGCCCGCCCCGGTGGGTCCCACCAGCGCTATGGTCTCTCCGGGCTCGACTTTGAAGCTCACATGGTCGAGGACGACCTCATCCTTTTCATAGCAGAACACCACGTCCTTAAATTCCACCGCTCCCTTTACCTGGGGCATTTCGACCGCTCCCGGCAGGTTCGCCACCGTCGGCTTCTCGTCGATGGTCTCGAAGATCCGTTCAAGGTACGCCACCGCATTGATGATGGAATTGTAGAAGTTGCCCAGGTTGCTGATCGGTTCCCAGAAACGCCACACGTAGCTCGTGAATGCGATTATTATGCCCGTGGTGATGCCCGCGGTCCCGAGCCAGCGTGTGCCGGCAAAGAATATGGCACATGCGCTCGCGACGGATATCACGTCTACCATCGGCCACATCAGGAACTGCACCTTGATGGCGTCTATCCATGCCTTCCTGTACTCGTCGTTTTGCCCCAGGAATATATCCATGTTTTCCTTCTCCCTGGCAAAAGACTGCGTCACCTTGATGCCGCAGATGCTCTCATGTATGTACGCGTTCATGTTCGACAGTTTCCTGCTGACCTTCTGCCATGCCTTGCGCTGGGCATTCTTTATCAGCAGCGTGATCGTGATGAGGACCGGAAGCCCGGCAAAGCATACGAGCGCCAGCCTTACGTTCAGTATCAGCAGCCAGCATATTATCGCGGCCAGCGTGAAAATGTCCGTTATCAGGTTGATGATGCCGTTTGAAAGCAGGTCGCTGAGGGAGTTGACGTAGTTCACGACCCTGACCAGTATCTTGCCGTGCGGCCTGCTGTCGTAGTAGGCGAAAGGCAGCCTCTGGATATGCGTGAAAATGTCCTCCCTTATACTGTAAATGACGCTCTGCCCTATCTGCGACATCGTCCTTATCCTGTATTTCATGCAAACGGTGCCGAAAACCAGCGTTACGACGAATATCGCGGCAAGGAGGACCAGCCCGCCCGTGTCGCCCGACGGTATCTTTTCGTCGATGGCGACCTTGACCAGGTACGGTCCGAGCAGCGCAAGCAGGCTGGAGGCTATCATCAGCAGTACTGTGAAAGCCACCTTGCCTTTATAGGGCTTCAGGTATCCAAGCAGCCTCCTGACCTGTTTAAAGTCGAATTTCACATCGAGTTCTTCATCTATATCGAATTTGTTCCTTGCCATCTACTCATTCACCACCTTGTCGAAATCGCCGTACTGGTTCACAAAGATATCGTAATAGCGGCCTTTCATCGCCAGCAGTTCGTCGTGGGTGCCCCTTTCGACTATCCTGCCCCCTTCGAGCACCAGGATGAGGTCGGCATGCTTCACCGACGAGATCCTGTGGGCGATGATGAACGTGGTCCTGTTTTTGCAGTAATCCCTCAGGTTCTGCTGAATCTGGTGTTCCGTTTCGATATCGACGCTTGACGTCGTGTCATCGAGGATCACTATCGGCGCTTCTTTCACGATCGCCCGGGCCAGCGCTATCCTCTGCTTCTGGCCTCCGGAAAGGCCCACGCCCCTTTCCCCGATGATCGTGTCAAAGCCTTCCGGGAATTCCATTATAAAATCATGGGCGCAGGCCAGCTGCGCAGCCCACTTGACTTTTTCCACAGATACGTCGGGCGCCCCGTACGCGATATTCCCCTCGATGGTTTCGGAAAAAAGGAATACATCCTGCATCGCAACGGCGATGTTGTCCCTGAGGGTCCTGACGTCGTAATCCCTCACATCGATGCCGTCGACCAGCACCGAGCCGCCCGTACAGTCATAGAACCTCGAGATAAGGCTTACCAGCGTCGATTTCCCGGATCCTGTCGGTCCCACTATCGCCACGGTCTGGCCAGGATTGGCGGAAAAACTTATGTCCTCCAGGACAGGCTCTTTCCCGTATTTGAAGCTTACATTCCTGAATTCCACCCGTCCTTCAGGTTTTTTGACGATGGCGCCTTCCCTGCTTTTGATCCTGGGCTCCCTGTTGAGGAGCATCATGACTTTCTCTGCAGAAGTGGCGAATCTCTGCGTATCGTTGATCAGCCAGCCTATCATCCTCATGGGGTTGTTGAGCGCCCAGAGGAAACTGTTGAAAGTGACGAGGTCTCCCAGGGTGATGTTCCTGTTGATCACCATGATGCCGCCTACCAGGATGATCTGCACCGACAGAAGGCCTGCCATGGCATCCATGACGGGAAGGTATTTTTCCCATATCCTTGAAGCTCTTATGTTGGAGTCCCTGAAACCGGAATTCTCCCTTGAAAACTTGTATATCTCGTACTCTTCCTGCGCAAATGCCTTTACGACCCTGTTGCCGCTGATGTTTTCCTGGACCACCGAGTTGAGCCTTGCGAATTGCTCCCTGATGGCCGAAAAGGCCGGCCTGACCGTGCCGGAGAGCCTGACCGCAAGGATGCCGGTTATGGGCGTGATGGCGAGCAGGACCAGCGTGAAGGTCGCGCTCTTTATAAACATTACCGTCAGCGCCAGGATCAGCGTAACGGTGTGCATGAAAATCGAATAGAGGACATAGGCGGTGAAATGCCTGACCGCGTCCAGGTCGCCCGTTATCCTGGCCATTATGTCGCCTGTCCTGGTGCGGTCGAAAAAGTCGAAGTCCAGTTCCTGCACTTTCCTGAAAACATCTCTCCTGGCGTTGTAAACCACGTTCTGCGAAACGTTCTCGAACATGTAGAGATATGTATACCTGAGTGCTGCCCTGACCACCGTGTTTCCGATCATCAGCAGGACGAAAGGAAGCAATTTTTCAAGCATGCCGCCTTCGATCACTTCGTCAACGATTTTTCCCTGTACGATCGGGTTGATCAGGTTCAGCAGGTTCACAACAAATACGAGTCCGAGCGCCGTGAAGAAAATTGCCCTGTATTTCCTCATCAGGCCCCAGACCCATTTGAATTCTCTCATGCGTATCAACTGCCCTTTCCCTTTTGCTGTAAATGTTCCTTCATTGATTACTTCTCATTGACTACTTTTCTGCGGTTTATATTTCCGACAATATTATCAGCGATTTGCTTCGACAATGAAATGTACATTTCTGCCTTTGTGATGTATAATCTTATAATGACGCATTATGACAGCCGAATATCATTACAGGTTTGCAAAAAGGTTGGATGATTTATGCATTATCTTGGCATCAGGCCGGAAAATTTCAACCCGCAGGTATATTTCACTTTCAGGGGCAGATATGAGGAGAACCACGTGACCAAGATCCATTCCCATGATTTTGTCACGATGATCTATGTCATGTCGGGA
>DGEQ01000135.1:21657-22079 GCA_002386045.1 Hungateiclostridiaceae bacterium UBA3922
ATGTCGGGAAGCTGCACATACACCATAAACGGCATTTCATACCGCGTAAGGAAGGGAGACATGCTCGTTTTCAACGCCGATGTGACGCACGGCAAAACCGTCGGTGCCGGGGAGGAAATAATGGAGCTGCATGTCGGCCTCGGGAATATATGTATCGACGGTCTTCCCCGCAACCACCTGGTACCTCCGGACGCTCCTCCCGTATACCACCTGCAGGGCTACGAACAGCAATTCATCAGTTGCTGCAGCGATATCTGCGCCGAACAGGAAAACAACCTGCCCGGCTGTGAACTCATGATAAAGGTGCACGTCATGAGGATGATGGTGCTTTTCCTGCAAACCACGAAGACAGACATCCACCGCAGCGCCAATACACTGTCGGGCATCGATTCCTCCGACAAATCCGTGATCGTCAACACACT
>DGEQ01000135.1:22286-22418 GCA_002386045.1 Hungateiclostridiaceae bacterium UBA3922
GGGAAATGCTGATGGCAGGCGGCCAGTCCGTCAAGGCTGTCGCCCGGGCCGTCGGCTATGACGACGCGTATTACTTCAGCAAGCTGTACAAGAAATATCACGGTGTCGCCCCGTCAAAGGAAAGAAGATGAG
>DGEQ01000087.1 GCA_002386045.1 Hungateiclostridiaceae bacterium UBA3922
CATCTCCGGCGGCGAATGGCAGCGTATAGCCATCGCCAGGGGCCTTTACCGCGTACACGACATAATAGTGCTCGATGAGCCGACGGCAGCCATCGACCCGCTGGAAGAGAGCCGCATATACAGGAAGTTCGTGGAGATCTCAAGGGGGAAAACGGCGATAATCGTTACCCACAGGCTGGGTTCGACAAAGATAGCCGACCGGGTCATCGTGATGGAAAAAGGCAGGGTCATCGCCACAGGTACCCACGATGAACTTATGAGGAACTGTGAGCTTTACAGGACCATGTACGATTCGCAGGCCGAGTGGTACACAGAAAAACCGCTGAACAACGGCGCCGGTGCGGAAACTGCTGCGGGCTGATATGCATGATAAGCAACTGGTTTCCCCGTGGATTAGCTGAAGCGGGAGTTGTTCGAATTCTATTGCCGATAGTAGAGGAACATGAAGCAAGGAACAGCAGGGAACCAGGAACAGGCAAAATTGCAGAATGAATCCCCCGGCAAAAATTGATATAAAAATGTCCGTTGTGGTAGAATATACCACAACAGGGCTTTTTGCTTGTCAGCATATACAGGGGTTGCGGGAGAAAACCGCTGTGTTCATTACTGCATAGCTTCTTCAGCGATCGATGATCCCGGTCAGCTTTGAGAGGAATGTGACGTTTGCAATGAGAAAAAAAGAGAATGAAAAGCAGGATGGCAAAAAGAAAAAAGTGAAAAAAAGGCACTTGCCGGAAATCAGCCTGCCATTTTCGGATGAGGCTGATAATCAGAAAGCGGCTCAGTTTTTTAACGACCTGGAACGGAGAATAATGCTGCCTGCGGACGAGAAGCACGCTATGATGCAGGATTTCGCGAATGCGCTGAAATACTATGCAACATCCGGTCTTTCCGCGGATGAGGCTTTGAAACGGCTTGATCCAACGAATCTCGGCGGCTTTTACAGCCGTCCTTCGAACACCTGGTATCCCCTGGACAACGCCGCGAAAATATACCCGTTCTCCATGAGGCATGATTACATGTCCGTATTCAGGCTTTCGGCGTACCTGAAAGAAGATGTGGTGCCGGAAATACTCCAGATGGCCCTGACCTTTACGATCAAGCGCTTTCCGAGCTTTGCGACAACGGTCAAGAAAGGCTTCTTCTGGCACTACCTCGATGCTACGAAGCGCAGGTATATCGCGGAGCCGGATACGGGGATACCGTGCCAGCCCATCCGTATCGGAAGGAGCGGCTCACAGACATTTCGGGTCCTCTATTACCGGAACCGTATCAGCGTTGAGTACTTCCACATCCTGACGGACGGGACCGGCGGGATGTGTTTCCTCAAGACGCTGATCGCCGAATACTTCAGGCTGCTTGGCATCGAATCCGCCTGCACGGACGGCGTTTTGCCCGTCAACGGCCTGGTGTCGCCGGGCGAGGTCGCAAACGAGTTCCTCAACATCCGTCCAGAAGGCGCTGCTTCCGGCTTTATCGATAAATCTGCCGTTCAGTTTGGCGGCAAACTGGCCCGCATCAGGCCATGCCGGGTGATCCATTTCAAGATCGACGCCGCCGCTCTCAAGGCTGTTGCTTCCGGCAAAGGCGCTACCGTCACGGCGTACATTCTGTCTCTCATGTTTGTCGCAGCAAGAAGGGCGACCGATAAGATCGACGGCGAATTCAGTATCCAGGTCCCCGTGAACATGAGAAAATTCTACCCCTCGGAGACCCTGAGGAATTTCTCCATGTACTGCGGCATACGGCTGCCGCTGGCGGAAATATCCGAACCGGACAGGCTGCTGCCGGAGATCACGCGGCAACTCAGGGAGAAAGCCTCCCGCCAGGCCATGGACGAGATGGTCAAGGCGACGAACAGGATCACGAATGCGATACGGTTCATACCGCTGTTCCTGAAGTCGCCCGTGGTAAGGCTCGTGTATGGCTTTCTCAGCGACAGGATCTTCAGCAGTACGTTTTCCAACCTTGGCGTGGTATCGATGCCGCCGGAGATCGCCGGGTATATAGACGGCATGGACATTGTCCTGGGAACGGCAATAACCAACCGTGTCGGCTGTTCCATGCTGACTTACGGGAACACCGCAATGCTGTCCGTCTCGAAAAATACGGCGGATCCGTCTTTCGAAGAGGCGATGTATGAACTGCTTTGCCGGGATGGGCTTACCCCGGACGTTGAAGGGAGTGAGCTGATTGCAGATTAAGATCACGTACCCGAAACCGCAGAAGAAGAAAAGCCACCGCGGACTGGTGATCGAGATAGGGAGGAACCTTTTCCTGCTTGCTGCGGTGCTATGTGCGGCAATAAACATCTGGGCCGGCGGAAAGGCATGGAGCGTCATCGTTATTTGGGCGCTATACATGGCATGGTCGCTGCTCGTTCACCCGGATATGATCGAATATAACAGGATCAGCCAGTTCACCAAGGCTATAGTGCAAAGCTGTATAATGCTTGTCCTGATTGACGTGTTCATAACCTCCGGATGGGCGGCAAACGTTGTTTCGATAATATGCTTCGGCTCGCTGATCGCAGTCTGCCTGCTGCTGTATACGGATTTTGAACGGCAAAGGCACAACCTGCTGCCCATTATACTGTTTTCGATACTTTCACTGATCGTAACGGCGGTGCTGGTGATCATTTCGAAAGGAAAGGTCAGTTGGCAGGTCCTCGTGACGTTCGTGCTGTCGTTCGCCGTTCTTGCAGTCTGCGTGAAAACCATGGGCTGGAACATCAAAAGCGAACTGAAAAAGATGTTCCATACGATATGAAAACTGCGAGAGAATCGGACGTTTTCGGGAGAGACCTGAAGGATGGCAGGGTCCCGGTGCCCGCTGTGGCAGCCGGAACGTCAGACCAGCGCGCGTTAGGATCCCTCATCCCTGCTTTCGATGTACATCTTCCGGTACTCCCGCGGTGAAACCCCCTTGCACTTCCTGAACAGCTTGGAGAAAAGCAGCGGGTCATCATAACCCACGGACCGCGCTATATCGCCTATTGACAGGTCTTCGTTCTTCATAAGCTCGCATGCCTTGTCCATGCGGTAGTTTTTGAGGTAACCCTGCAGTGAAACGTTCAGGTGCTCCTTGAAGAGGCTGCCGAGATAGCTCCTGTCGAGACCGATGCTGCGCGCGAGTTCTGAAATGGTCATTTTTCTTGAATAGTTCATTTCTATGTATTCTATAGCTTTCTTCACATACGCTTCTTTCCTGGAATCGGCTGTATCGGTGAAAATGCCGGCACCGTTTTCCTCGATCAGTTGCGAAAGGAACAGGTACAGGTAGCCGAGCAGGCGTATCTCTCGCCCCTTCACAAGGTTTTTGGCTTCGATCATTTTCCTGAAGCACTCGCTTATAAAACCATCGTCATGGGCAGTGAAAATGGGATCGTCCGCTGTAAGGCCGGCACTTTTCAGGTAGCTTTCGGCTTTGAGGCCATGGAATCCCACCCATGAATAATTCCACGGGTCATCCATGTCCGCCTGGTAAAAGGTGACGATATTCGGACAGATCAGGAACCCCTGCCCTTTGGAAAGGTGGTAGACCTTATCCCCGACGCAGAACCGTCCCCGCCCGCTGTGTATGTAATGGATGAGGAAATGGTCCCTGACGGCCGGTCCGTAATAATGCCCCGGATCGCACACCTCCGTACCGCATTGATACATATTCAGATCTGTGTGGTTCAGGCTGTGGATGACTAAATACTTCTGTTTCACAACCGCATCCCTTCCTTCCCACCAAGCATTATAACATATTCAACAAGCATGCTGCCATTGGCTGTATAAATGATATACTATACAATAAAATTGCCAGGCATCCCGGGCGGCCGGATCTTACTGAACACACCCTGTCAACCAGTAACCGGCTGACCGGCGTGCCGGGCACTAAATACTCGTACGGGAGGCATTTGCGATGAGAAGGAAGATAGCCTTTATCGGAGCCGGCAGTTTCGGGTTCACGAGGTGCCTTGTCAGGGACATCCTGTCATTCCCGGCACTGGCGGATTCTGAGATAGCATTGATGGACATTGACACCGAGAGGCTTGCATACATAAAAAGAGCCGTGGACAAGATAGTTGCAGCAGGCAATTACCCGGCAAAGGTGACTGCCACCACGGACAGGGCAGAAGCGCTGAAGGGCGCAGACGGCGTGGTCTGCACCATACTTGCCGGCGGGGTGGATGTATGGCGCCATGATATCGAGATCCCGAAAAAGTACGGCGTGGACATAAATGTAGGCGATACCAGGGGACCGGCCGGGATTTTCAGGGCACTGAGGACGATACCGGTCATGCTGGACATCTGCAAAGACATAGAGCGTTATTGCCCTGATGCCGTATTCCTCAATTATACGAACCCGATGGCAATGCTGTGCAGGGCGATGCAGGGCCAGAGCAGCGTAAAGGTGACGGGCCTGTGCCACAGCGTCCAGGGGACAGCGGCCATGCTGGCCAGGTGGATCGGCGCCCCGATGGACGAGATCACGTACCTTTGCGCCGGCGTCAACCACCAGGCGTTCTATCTTGAATTCAAGTGGAACGGAAAGGATGCATATCCGCTGATCAGGAAGGCGATCACGGAGAATCCTGAAATATACAACGAGGAGATAGTAAGAAACGAGATGTTCCTCCACCTGGACTATTATGTGACAGAGTCCAGCGGGCATAACTCCGAGTACAACGCATGGTTCAGGAAAAGGCCTGACCTTATCGAGAAGTACTGCACCCATGGGACGGGCTGGAATCCTGGCGAATACGCATATATACTGAAAGAGTACCTCGCCAGGGAACACACATGGAAAAAGGAAATCGAAGACTGGCTCAACGAGGAGACCGTCGACCTGAACAGGGGAGGCGAATACGCTGCCTACATTTTCAATGCGACCATAGGCGACGGGACCATGTTCGAGTTCAACGG
>DGEQ01000024.1:0-5216 GCA_002386045.1 Hungateiclostridiaceae bacterium UBA3922
GCATGCAGCTATGTTCAGGATCAGCCTGAGGAAGGCCTCCCTGCTGAGCTTATTCCTTTTCAGGTATACCGAAAGCGGTACCTGTGAAGTTATGTTATAGTAGAAGTAGTTCGCATCTTCTTTTCTGACTGTCTCCACAGGAATGACATGGTCAATTTCATTGTTATCAACCATGCCTGCCTGGTATTCTATGATCCTTCCGGCACACCTGATCACGAGAAAACTTGATACGGCATCGCTTTCATACATGAATTCCAGTTCTTTGGCAGTGTCACCTGCAATCCCGGGCATGATCGTTCCCCTCCGAAACCACCTTTTGAAATCCTCTGCTCGGCCGCCTCAGCCGATCTGGTTGTTCTGCCTGATAAGCTGGCTGTTTACATCATTCGTGATGGAATCGCCCGCGAAGATGCTTTTCATGATGTCAGTGACAAACTTGATTATCGCATCCCGGAAAATGAGCGCTATACCTACGAGAACAGCGATGATGACGACGATTTCCACTGTTCCGAGGCCATCTTCCTCGCTGAGGAAATTCCTGACCAGTTTGTTCATCATGCCACCTCCGATCTTCATATATTTCTCAGTGCCAGAACCGCAGGCATCCCGACTATGAGCAGTATGGCAATGAACATCAGCATCATTGGCAGCAACAGCCTGGTCGATGCCTCCTCCCCAAGCTTTCTTGCCGCATTTTTCCGCATTTCCCAGCACTCATCAGCCAGGAGCCTCAGCACAGGGACCAGTTCAGAGTTCCCTTTCCTGATGTTCTGAAGCACTACGGTCACAAACCGGGTTACCGCAGGGACATGGCATCTCTTTGCAAACTCCTCGTATGCCTTGTATTCAGATATCCCTGACCTTACGGCCTGTACGGCTGTGCAGAGTTCTCTGTACAGCGGAGTCTGCCGCCTGGAATCCATCGCAGCCTTTTCCCACGCCTTGGTCACGGTCAGCCCTGCATTGACAAGCAGAGTCAGCTTGTTTACAAAATCCGGGAACTCGAGCTGGATGGCCTGGCGCCTTTTCCTGACTTTTTCGTACAGTTCCCGGTCACTGAGCACGATGACGGCAACGACCAGCAGGACGCAGAAGAACAGGAACCCGGCATCGGCATCGGTAAACATCCCCACAAAACCGGCAAAAAGCAAAGCCAGGAACACCATGGTTATTTTGTTCCCCCAATGCACACGGAGCATGAGCATGGCTTTCCTGTGCCCGTAAAGCTCTGCAGTCGCCATGGCCAGTTTCCTGTCATACCCGGTGTTATAGCTATGTTTCAGGATATCCAGGATAACCAGGCCGACCGGAAGGAACCCTTTCAGCGCAAACTCTTTCCTGTCAAGCATGCATATGATATCTGTGTACCTGTCCTTTGATATGAAATACAGTATCCCAAAAGCAATTGCCAAAACCGTGAAAAATACAGCCATGACAAATCACCCGACGCCATCGTTCATATTTCGGCAGTGTCTGTGTATCCCGGCATTTTTTCATTGGTGAAATAAAGATACTTGTGAAACCTGCATATGTTCGGTCAGACTTTTATATCGTTTATTTTCGAGGAGATAAACCAGGCCGCTGCCATCATTGCCAGGGCAATGGTCATTGCCAGCCTTCCGGCGGCAGTGTTGAAAACCGGGTACATGTAGTCAGGCACGCCGACCGAAAGCAGTGCTGTCATGAATACCGGAACGGCATTCAGGACTTTCTGTTCAAACCTTCGCTCAGCCAGTAGCATATCTATCTCCTGTCCGACCTCGATCCTTTCGCTGATTATGGATGATGTATTCCTGATGATCCGGGCTATGTTGCCGCCGGCCCTCCTGCTGATGCTCAGCACATTGACGAAGTTGTCGATATCTTCGAGCCCGGCTCGTCCGGCAAACTCAGACAATGCGGACTCAAGCGTCTCGTTGGTATCGAGCCTGCTCACTATGTTCCTGACTTCCGCAAGTATGTATGTGGACGGGTCAGGATAAAGTACGGTCAGGTCATCGAGCGCTGCCCTGAATGCAGATTCGATGGATTTGCCGGCTGAAACTGACGAAGCCAGCGAATACAGCAGGTCCTTGAACTGGATATTGAGTTCCTTCTTTCTCCGCCTGATTATTTCTTTTGTCTTTATGCGCGGATAGAGCAGCGCCAGCGGCATAAACAGCGCAGATATAAGCACGCTCCTGTAGAACAGGAAACCTGCGGCAAAGATAACGGCTGCCGCCGCCAGCGTATAATATACCTTTTGCTTCATTCCCATGACATAGACATTGTAGTCCGGCATCACACATCACCGCCCAGCCTGCAGCGGATGCCCGCCATTTTCAGCTTGTAAGTCCTCGTGAGCATGTTTCCTGTCCATTTGAGCCTTCCTATCACCGGCCTCATCCCGTCGGCCTGGATGCCGGCTGCCCGGGTGCTGTCGGCATGGCTCCCGGCAGGACCGGTCGTGCAGCTCCCGGTTCGACCATCCGCAAAATCGTCTTCCTCGCCGCCGGGTGTCTCCGCCTCCTCAAACACGAACAGCGGGTTAAGGACGATCCTGCCCTCGCTGTAACCGGCCACTTCTGTTATTTCAAGGACCCTCCTGCTCTTGTCCCTCAGCCTCCCCAGGTGCACCATTATGTCTATGGCGGAAGCGATCTGCTGCCTTACCGCATCCAGCGGTATTGGAGAAGCGCTTATGACCATCGTTTCCAGCCTTTTAAGCATGTCTCCCGCTGAATTGCCATGACCCGTGGACAATGATCCGTCATGGCCGGTATTCATAGCCTGCAGCATATCAAGGGCCTCTTCTCCCCGCACCTCTCCGACGATTATCCTTTCCGGCCTCATGCGCAGCGATGTCCTAATCAGGTCGCGTATTGTGATCATTCCCCTGCCTTCGCTGTTGGCATTCCTGGTTTCCAGCCTGACAAGGTTGTCCACACCCGTGATCTGCAGTTCCGCCGAATCTTCGATCGTGATTATCCGCTCATCCGCTGGTATCCTGGCCGCAAGTGCGTTGAGGAACGTCGTTTTTCCGCTGCCCGTGCCCCCGCATATGAATATGTTGTATTTTGCCTTTACAAGGCAATCCAGCACTTCCGCGGCTTCAGCGCTCAATGAGCCTGCCTCCGTAAGCTGTTCTAATGTCATGGGCCTGTCGGGGAACTTCCTTATCGTCATTATCGGCCCGTTAAGCGCTATCGGTCTGAGCACCACATTTACCCTGGACCCGTCAGGCAAAACGAAGTCGACGATCGGTGAAGCCTCATTGACCGCCCTGTTGGTCCTCGAGACAATATTGTGTATAACGTCCTCCAACTTCCGGTGGTCTGCGAATGCAGCCTCCGTCCTGCTTATCCGGCCTGCGCGCTCAATGAATATCTTGTCCGGTCCATTGACCATGATTTCAGTGATGGTCCTGTCATCCAGCAACGGCTGGAGTATATCCAATCTTCGCATAGAATTGTACACCATGTCTGCAATCTCGCGTTTTTGCGCCACATTCAGCCATGATGCCCTGGATTTGCGGAAAACTGCTTCCGTCACCAATTCCATGAGTTCGTCATCATCGATATCCCTGGTCCTGTCCAGCGCCTGTGCGATCTCCGCCCGTATCTCATCCGCCAGCGTGAGCTCTTCCGGCAGCTTGTCCCTTCGTAACACGTCATCGCGAATATCAGCAGTTTCAGGCAACTGACCCGCCTCCTTCCACGGAATCGGCAGCCGCCGATCTGCCGGCTAGTATTTGCTCAACGACGCCGTTCAGATCCGCCAGGAACGATACATCATTTACAACGCAGTCGTCAGGGGAATTGCTGCTTTTATTCGAATGATCGGCTATCACTGCTGCCGGGCTGTATCCACATACAGGTCCGTCTCCGTCAAATGCCGGCGATAAATTCAATAAAGGAATGATCCTTTCAGGCAATGCCGATTTCCATCTGCTGTCAAGTAAATCGAGGCCTTTAGTGAAAACGCCTGTTTTCGACTCCACGACAGCATCCCGTGTAAGCACGAGCAGTATAACGTCTGAAAGCCTCATGACCTCTGCATTTATACTGTTGAGTCCTGATGACAGGTCAACAAAAACCATGTCATACGCACAACAGGATCTGAACTCGCTGATCAGCCGTGCAGCATCCTTTTCATCGAATTCGTTCATTTCCAGTATGCATTCAGGAGACTTGAAAAAATGGACACTGGTCCGGGGATCATGGCACCTGGCGGACTCCAGCTTTAACCACAGGGAGCCGCTGCCCTTCAGGTGAAAGATAACGTTGGAAAAGCTCTGATCCGACTCGCCCCTGAAGAACCTGTCCGTTGATGGGACACTCTCAAGGCAAAGGAAAAATGTCTTCAATCCCCTGCCTGCGCAAAGTATGCTGCAGCCGGCAGCGATGCTGCTTTTCCCGGTGCCCCCGGCAGGCGAGGCGACACTGACGATGCAGGTCTTCCTGCGGCCATGTACCGGCCGGCCGCTGCCCGTATTTGCCGAATAGAGCCCCAACACCTCGGATATCAGTCTGTCGACATGCTGGTATTTCATTACCTGGCCGGCCGCTTTGCCCGGGCATTGCTTCCCGGGACGGCTTTCCGTAAGGAGCAGCACCAGCCCTCTGTCGTAACATGTTTTACTTTCGTCATACATCCGGCTGTCCACAAGGATGATATCCGCATGGGACTTACTTTCAAGGAAATCCTGCAGCGCATGGACAGACGAGAAAGCTGCAAGATCGAATCTCCCCGGATAGTTCGCGACCAGGTATTTTTCGAAATTCCGGATATATTCGGCATCAAGATCAGCAATAACCAGACCGAGCCTGCCCAAAACCGTCCCTCCGCCTCTTACAAATACGATTATTTTTGTAAAATTGTGGGTGTACTAATATTATATGGGCAGGTCCGGTTTCTGTCAATTCCTATTTTTCAAATTTTTCCAGTAATATGGGAGCAGAATCCTCAAAATCCTGCGGCAGGCGCTATTTTGAATACTTGCCGATGAGTTCTTCCTGCTCTTTTCTGACAAAGTTCCTGATCTGGTTGAAGACGATCGGGCCGTTGTGCCTTATTTTGAGCCCGTATTCGTAATACCCGCCGTGATCGACCTTCCTCACGATTTCCGCGGTGAGGGAAAGTATATCCCTGGCAAGGTATATGTCGAAGTTCAGCCTGTGGCCCTTGAAGTGCTCTTCCTTCGAGTATACCATCAGCCCGTAGTCGCTGATGTCCTT
>DGEQ01000024.1:5473-8670 GCA_002386045.1 Hungateiclostridiaceae bacterium UBA3922
GGCACATCCTCCCTGTAGGCCAGGAGGCTTTCATACCTTTTGTACTCAAGCACCCTGCCTCCCTTTATGACCGGCTTTTCATCCAGTTCATAAGCCGTGACCAGGGGGTCGCCCTCAAGGAAAGTTGCCTTCTGGCACTCCTTCGGAAGCTTCACGACTATCCTGTCGCCTTCTATTTTGTCAACTATGCTGTCGAACACGTTAATCATGGAATAATGCCTTATCGTAACGACCCGACCCTCAGCCAGTTCCATCGCACACCTCCATGAAACAACACTGTTCCCGGATATAATTATAGTATATGGATAGAATATTTGGAAGATATATGATTTTCCATGTGTTTCTGTGCTCCCCCGTATGCATTCCCATTCTGTCACCGACCAGGCCCGCCGTTAATATAATGATACTGACGATAAGAATAAGCGGCATATATTTCGTCAACCATTGGTCGAAAGGAGGCCTGCTACGATGGCAGATAGAGGATGCGGCAAATTCTTCAACGATGATTGCGCGATTTTGTTCTTCATTATTCTTTTCCTGCTGCTGTTCTTTGACAACAGGGACTTTTACTGATACCGGCGCAGGAAAGCAAAATCGGCTGCAATACATTATAACCGGCAAAACCACCCGCAAAGGGTGGTTTCACTTTGGCCGGGTACCCGGCGCCGGCGGTACGGGAGCGGCCTTAAAAGCTGAAAATACGCATGCAGGTAACACATGGATGTATATCTGAATATGATGGAGTAGACAGCAGGGTTCCAACTTCGAAAAACAAGGGGGGTTTTATCATGTCTAAAAACTTCACGGGCGGCATATTCAACGACTGTGCCTTGTTGTTCTTCATCATCCTGTTCCTTCTGCTGTTCACGGACAACAGGCCCTTCTGCTTAAGGGACGATGCCGGCATGATTGAGTAACGAAGCTTTCCATATATGAAGGGGGTGTAGATATGGCAGACAATGAAAGAGGCGGGTTTTTCGGGTGTGGCTTCAACACTGGCTGGATCTGGATCATCATAATCATACTTGTCATAATCCTGCTGTGTCCCTGGCTTTTCGGAAGAGAAACCGATGGGTACTACAAGGAATGATCATGTGACGGGACAGTAAGCAAAGGGACGCTCCCCGACCGGAAAGCTGTACATCCCTGCCGGGGGAGTGTCCCTTTGCTTCTTTCGGAGGAGTGTCCCTTTTTGCCACATTTTGCCCTCTAAAGTAAAAAATCTGTTATAATATTAGTGCAGTGAATCACGATCATACGGTGGGATGGGATGCTGAACGGAATACAAAAGAAAATTTTCGTCCCGGACGGGACACCGGTACAGGAGGCTCTTGCCAGGACGACTCACCTGGCCGTGTCGGCACACCAGGACGACACTGAGATCATGGCATACGACGGCATTTCCAGGTGTTTCGGGAAAAATGACAGCTGGTTCACCGCCGTGATCCTCACGGACGGCGCAGGAAGCCCCAGGTCCGGCCCGTACAGGGATCATACCGATGAGCAGATGCGCAGGATAAGAGAGCAGGAGCAGATAAAGGCGGCCGTCGTCGGCGGTTATTCCGCCCTGGTGATGCTCGGGCATCCCAGCAGCGAAGTGAAGGACCCGTCCAGCACAACTGTCATCTCCGAACTGAAAGAAATCATCAGGGCAGCAAAACCACAGGTCATTTATACCCATAACCCTGCGGACAGGCATATGACCCACGTGGCTGCGGCTCTCAGGGTGATCGGTGCCCTGAGGGAACTTCCCGATGACCTGCTGCCGGACAAGCTTTATGGCTGTGAAGTCTGGCGCAGCCTGGACTGGGTCTGCGACAAAGAGAAGGTGGTATTCGATGTCTCAGGCCATCCTAATATCTCGGCTGCGCTGTTGGGCGTTTTCGATTCGCAGATAGCCGGCGGCAAAAGGTATGACCTTGCCGCAGCAGGCAGAAGGATGGCAAACGCCACATTCCTTGAACATGACGTGGCCGATGCTTCAGACGCATTATCTTTTGCGATCGACCTGACACCCCTGGTGACCGACAGGTCTCTCGACATTTGTGGATATGTGACTGCTTTCATCGAAAGGTTCCGGCAGGACGTCGCAAGGAACATCTCCATCCTTTCCGGCGTCTTACGGCAGTGACGCTGCAAAAAACCTCTGATGCATTCGGGGAATGGCCTCAGTTTTTGGCCTGGTGTTTACGAATATTAATAACGAGCAACAACACAAAAGATCAAAAACAGATGCTGAGAGGTAGTACACGATTGAAAACAAGGATTCCTGTTGTTTTACTGGTTTTTGCATTAACGCTGATGTTCGCCCAGGCGCCGTCAGGTGCTGCAGCCGGACAGGCGCAGGCTGTTGCCGTGCCGTCTGCGCAAACAGCGTCATCAGCTTCTTCGAATTACGAAAAGGCGATAGATCTTAAGATCCTGGGACTCCTGGCCAACAGGCCCGGGGGCTTTGAGCTTGACCGCGCACCGACCAGGGCCGAGGGCCTGGTGATGCTTCTGCGCCTTCTCGGCAAGGAAGCCGAAGCGCTGGGCGGCAGTTACAGCCATCCGTTCAGGGATGTCCCGCGCTGGGCGGACCGTTACGTGGGGTATGCCTACCAGAACGGGATCACCAACGGGAAGAGCAGTGATACGTTCGGTGCTGATGATCCGCTGACGGCAAACCAATACGCGGCGCTGGTCCTTCGCGCGATGGGGTACAGGGACGGCGAGGATTTCCGGTATGAGTGGGCGTTGGACAAGGCTGCCACATTGGGGATCCTGTCAGGGGCACAGGCCGGTGAACTGAAAAACAGGACCGTATTCCTCAGAAACGATCTTGTCGAAATTTCCTATAACGCGTTGACTGCAAGGCTGAAAGGTTCGTCCCGGACGCTCGTGGAGAAGCTTGTCGATACAGACAGGACGGTCCACAGGACCGCAGCGGAACTGCTCGGCCTGTACCCGTCGGACTTTGAGAAGCAGTACGGAAACGTCCTTTCTTTCAACCCCCGCCGGACAGGCAACGGTTACGTGACCAGGAATGCCGACGACCTGGTCAGGATCATCACAAAATCGCTCCTAAGCTATACCGCTTCCGTCCAGCTCGACATCACGCACTACAGCGGCGACATAGCGAAGGATTTCGCTTCCGCCTTTGACAGGGCCCTGGACGCGGCCATCAAAATGTCAGGCGTCGAAAACATCATGAAATC
>DGEQ01000033.1:0-269 GCA_002386045.1 Hungateiclostridiaceae bacterium UBA3922
GCAATAGTCGCCGGATGAGCAAAAATTCAGTTAAAGTCCGCCGTATTGATATATTTCATTTACCGTAATATCGAATCAGCTATTTTATGTAGCCAATCATTGCATTATTTCAATAAAAAATCCGGGAAATAATGACTCTACCTGAAAATTTGCGCACCATGCTCAGCAAAAATGCAGGTAAAGTCACAGATTGGTATTTCCAGAAATTTGCAGGAACATAGGGATTAGGATAAAATCATAACAAAGCTACGGTTATCAGGTATAAGGTA
>DGEQ01000033.1:494-8226 GCA_002386045.1 Hungateiclostridiaceae bacterium UBA3922
GGTATAAGGTACGGTGATCAGGTATGAGGTTCAAAAGAAAGGAGTACTTCAGGAAACTGCGGCGCAAAAAAATGCGGAAGGCATTGCTCTATGGACTTGTAATGCCTTCCGCACTGATCCTGCTCGGTTATCTCACTGCTTCGTTTATCATCCTGCCCGTCATGTCCGGATGAGGCAGGTTTGCATCAGATAAACGGTCCAATCCGGAGTGGGCAGGCAGCTTCAGGTAAACAGGTCTATTCCGTAAGCAGGTTGTTTCAGATGGAACGGTCCTCTCCAGATAAGACAGGTTATTTCAGGTGAACTAGTCCATCCCGGAACGGACAGGTTATTTCAGGTAAGCCGCTCCATCCCCAATCAGACGGGTTGTCTCTGATAAACAGACCATTCCGGAAGATGCAGGTTGCTTCAGATATACCGGTGCATCCCGGACTAAGCAGGATTCTTCACATATGCCAGTCCATACCGGACAAGGCACGTTGCTTCAGATATTCAGGTCTGTCCCGGACAAGGCATGTTCTTCATACAAAACTGCTTTATTACGGACAAGTCTGGTTGCTCCATGTGAAGCAGGTGCATTCCGGGCTATACGGGATATGCAGATGTATCAGGGGCTCGTGCAGCAAACTATTCCGCTATGATCGACTCATCCCTGGAAAAAGGCTCGTCGAATATGGCGTGGGTATATATTTCTTCCTTTTTGCCTTCCACCAGGAACTGCACTTTCTCTATCCAGTCAAGCTCCGTGAGCGTGTTCACTACCGAGTAGATGGCCATCCTCTCTGCGGCAGTGCCCCCCGGGCTGTTTTCGATAAACTCTTTTGAGAAATTCACAGTACATACTCCGCTCTTCGTCTCAACGGACAAAAGCTTTGTGTCGTCCGGGATCGCACCCCACAGGTCATCGGTCCGCGGGCCTGCCAACAATTCATCGATGACCGCTTCCTCTGCCGAAACACCCGATGGGATCTCTATTTCCCTCGGCTCGCCGACCAGGTACATGGCATCAGAGTCGGAAAAATACAACACGGCTTTCATCGTCCTGCCCGGGACAGGGCGCCCTTTCTCATCAAGGACGGCAGGCCTCATATCGCCAAGAGGCTCGCCGCCCGGACCCACCATATCTTTTCCATCGATCCTCAGACGCACCCTGTCCACGCCTTCGATCTCCGTAAGTGTGTTGACGATGGACACCCTGGATGTGACATCGTCAAGCCCGCTGCCGCGAAACTCTTCAGAGAGGTCGACGATCGCTGTCCCGTCCCTGACCGTTATGCCAAGTATCCTGGTACCCTCAGGTATCGGGTTCCTCAGCGCCGGGTCATCGGGACCTTCGGCCAGCGCCAGTATACATGCCCTCAATACGGCCTTTTCGACCACGGGTATTTCACGCTCCACTTTTCTAAGTGCACTGTTGTCAGCGGTCGGGAAATACAACGTGACCTTTATCATTTTGGCTTCGCCACCCGCAGCATCAGTGTCGGCGGAAGCGCCATCAATGTCGTCTGCCCCGTTCGAGTCTTCCTGTTCCCCGGTACTGCTGTCCCTGGTACCGTTGTCCCCGTTCCGGGCATCGTCATCCGTTTCCATGGATCCCGTCTCGCCGTCATCCGGCAAATCTCCTGCAGCATTTCCGGAAGTCGCTGCATCTTTGCCGAACAGGCTGCAGGCTGCCAGCGATATGACCAATATTATGACTGTTACTATGAAAAACAGCTTTTTCATCTGACTCCTCCACTCTTTCCCGACGTGATTCCATACCATTACCGGTATCTTATACGACGGATCACGGTGCGTCAATGTTCCCGCCGCGAATCAAGCGCCAGAGTTCCTGCTGAAAAAATCACGCATCGATGTTCTCGCTAAAAATCGCACGTCAATTCCCCGCCGCAAATCATGCACCGGTGTTCCTGCAACAAAATATCGCATCGACGCTCCCGCTGCAATATTCCTGCAGTCAGCTGCAGCTTCGGTCTGCCGCCTCACCGCAGTACCTGCCTGCCGCTGTATTTGTCACCACACAACTCCGGCCAGTTGCTTCTGTCTGACGCAGTACCTGCCGCTGCTTCTGTCTTCCGCCGCCCAGGCCCGCTTCTGCATGCCGCCATCAATATCAGTCAACAGTTATATAGTCTTTTATGCTCTCGAACCGGTTCTGCTTGATCCCCGGCACTTTCATGATGTCCTCGATCCTGTTGAACCTGCCGTGCTTCTCCCTGTAGGCTATGATATCCCTCGCCTTCGCCTCCCCTATTCCGGGAAGGGTATCGAGCTCATCTATCCCGGCGGTGTTTATGTTAACCAGCCTGATGCCATTCCGTCCATCATGGGCATCGTCGCCGCCTCCGATCACTTCCGCGTCGGGCCCGCTGCCGCTGTGTACCACTGCGCCCTCGCCGGCAGCATTTCTCTCATTTTTTGATTTTATGACCAGCATGACATTTTCATTCAGCGTATACACCATGTTTATGTTTTCTGCATCCGCATCTTCAGTAAGTCCCCCCGCTTCCCGGACGGCATCGCATATCATCTGGCCTTTCGTGAGCGTTACAATTCCCGGTCTCTTTACACATCCCACTACGTAAACCTTGATTTCATCCTTACTGCCGGCAGGACCCCCGACCGGTCCCGCTGCTGCTCCGCCGGCCTCCCCGCCGCCCGGCCCTGCGCTGCCCGCAGCGAGGCCTGTCCCTCCCGCTGCATCCGCAGGTGCACCGCTGAAACCGCCCGCATCCACGGAATTACCACTGATGTCGCCCGTGGCTGCACCGCTGAAGCCACCCATACCTTCACCAACATGGCCGCCTGCTGCCGAAACTCCGCCCGGGCCTGAAACCGGCCGGACACCTCCGGCCCCGCTGTTTGCCGACGGCTGCTGCATGCGCGTCTGTCCATCCTCGATTATTATGTCTCCCCTGCTGCTGAGCATTAAACTTCCCAAAAGCGCGCCCAGCAGAACGAGACCCGGAACAATGAATATAATGAGTTCTTTTTTTATCTCCATCTCTTTTCCAAACAGCTGGACCTTCATGATACAATTCCTCCATTTTTTATATTATTCTTCCTGCCAGTGTTATTTTCCTTTATTTTCCGATACACTTTTAAAATTTTTTAACTTTCACCGCGATATTTCTGTTATACTCTTATTGAAAGAACATGTCCCGGAGGGTACAGATGAAAAAGCTGCTGACACTGGCAATGATCTTGCTGCTGACAGCAACGAATATCCCTGTCGTATTTGCAAAAACTGCAGATGCACAGCCGCCCCAAATCGACGCCGCAGCCTACATACTGATAGACGCACAGAACGGCGACGTGCTGTGCGAGAAGAATTCACAGGCATTAGTGTATCCCGCCAGCACGACCAAGATAATGACGGCCATACTGGCACTCGAACTCGGGGATCTCGATGAAGTCATGACTGCAAGCCAGCGGGCAATAGACGCCATAGGATACAACGGAAGCAACATAGGGATAATACCCGGCGAGAAGATCCGCCTGGAAAACCTGCTCCAGGCAATGCTCATAAGCTCCGCCAACGAAGCTGCGAACATAGTTGCGGAAAACATATGCGAAAGCACAGGGGAATTCCTGGAACTCATGAACAGGCGGGCAAAGGAACTGGGAGCGGTCAACACTCATTTCACCAATCCGAGCGGCATCCATGATGATATGCATTACTCCACCGCGGCCGACTTGGCGTGTATTTCCAGGTATGCAATGACGCTGCCCAAGTTCAGGGAAATCGTCAGCACACGCAGCTTTACGATGCCCGCCACTAACAAGCACTCAAAGTGGCCGGAGCTCAAAAACACCAACAGGCTCCTGCTTAACAACACGAGCGAACTGTACGAGATCAACGGCATCAAGACGGGGTTCACCGGTCCCGCCGGCAACTGCCTCATTTCTTCCGCAAGGAACGAAGACGGCATGGAACTGATCGCCGTCGTGATGGGCGTCAAAAATGAAAACGCCGCGGAAAACGTGAGGAAATACTCGCAGGAACTGCTGGATTATGGTTTCACAAACTTCGAACGGGTCGAATTGATACAGAAAGGCCGGGTATACAGGAACATAAAGGTGGAAGATGCGGCAGACATTTACGGCCTCGACCTGGTAGCGGAAGACTCCCTCGTCCGCGTACTGCCCAGGGACGTTTCGCAAAGGGACCTCCAGGAAGTTTCGCATATAAACGGGGAAATACACGCCCCTGTCAACAAAGGCGACAGGATAGGATATGTCGAATTTCTGAAAGACGGTGTTTCCATCGGCAGGGTAGACCTTATAGCCGCAAGGGATATCGAATACAAACCGGCCCCTGTCTCACTTGTTGAACTGACGCAAAACCCTCAGACTGTCATAGAAAGCATTACTGAAAACCTCTATTTCAAAATCGCCGTGTGCTGTGCAGCCCTCGCCGTGTTTGTCACTATAGCGAGGCAGTTCGTTAAGGCGCTCTCACGCAGGTCCCGCAGCAGGAGATACTATTAGTCAGGTATTTACTGAAAAACGCAACATAATATATAATATATGGGCGGAGAATCGCAGTATACTCGCCATTTTTTTCAAGGGGTGTTATCCAGATGACAACGAAACCTAACCGTGAAGTGCGCCACATTAGGGATTTCAAGGATATGCTCGAGCAAAGCACAAAACTCTACGGCGATAATGAGGCATTCTACATCAAGTCGGACGACGGGACCTACAAGGGGATAAAATACAGGGAATTCAAAAAAGAAGTCGATTCATTCGGCACTGCCCTGGTGGATCTCGGGCTAAAAGGGAAATTCGTCGCAGTGATCGGTGAAAACCGGTATGAATGGTGTCTCACTTACCTGGCTGTCGCAAACGGCGTCGGCATCATCGTGCCGCTTGACAGGGAACTGCCCCGGGAAGAGATCGAAAACCTGCTGATCCGTTCGCATGCCAGCGCAGTGGTCTTTTCCGGGAAGCACGAAAAGGATATGCGCATCATATCTCAGACAGACCCGCAGGTGGAATACTTCATCAACATGGACGCCGATGATGACGACGGCAGGTTCCTCTCAATGAAAAAGCTCATGCAGAAAGGGGCGGAACTGCTCGATTCAGGCGTTCGAACATATATTGACGCCGAGATCGATCCCGAGGCGTTCGGCATCCTGATCTTCACCTCGGGCACGACAGATCTTGCCAAGGGCGTCATGCTTTCACACAAAAACATCGTCTCCAATATCATGTCTGTCTGCTCCGTCCTGTACATAGACGATACAGATTCGACACTGATCATGCTTCCGCTCCATCACACCTACGCATGTACCACCAGTTTCCTGCTGATGCTGTACAATGGATGCAGGATCTCGTTCATCGAGGGGCTGAAGCATATCGCGAAGAACATGAAGGAAACCAGCCCGTCCATCGTAATGGCGGTGCCGCTCCTGCTCGAATCCATGTACAAAAAGATATGGGATTCCATCAACAAGCAGAAATCTGCATACAAGGTGAAGGTAGCGCTGGGGATCAGCAAATTGCTGCTGCTCTTCGGGATCGATGTGAGGAAGAAACTGTTCAGGCAGATACACGAAAACATGGGCGGCAGGCTCAGGCTCATCATTTCAGGCGCTGCCGCGCTTGACCCCGCAGTATCGAAGGGTTTCCGCAACTTCGGCATCCCTGTGATGCAGGGTTACGGCCTCACGGAATGCTCCCCCATCGTTACGGTGAACCAGTTGGAGAGGTTCAGGGACGATTCCATCGGGCTGCCCCTGCCCTGCAATGAAGTCATGATCTACAAGCCCAACAGGGAGGGCATCGGCGAGATCATCGTCAAGGGCAGCAACGTGATGCTCGGGTATTTCGAAAACAGCCTGGCCACGGAAAAAGCTCTCAGGAACGGCTGGTTCCATACCGGAGACCTCGGCAGGATGACCAGGGAAGGTTTCTTCAGTATCACCGGCAGGAAGAAGAATGTCATCGTCACAAAGAACGGCAAGAACATATATCCCGAGGAAGTCGAGGCTTACCTCAACAAGAGCCCGTTCATAGCAGAATCGATGGTTTACGGCAAGGAAGACGAGGCTTCGGAAGAAACCTTCGTATACGCTATGATCGTCCCGGCCATGGATATGATAAGAGAAAGGCTTGGCAAGACAGAAGTGGCGGAGGACGAGGTCTTCAGGATCATCGATGCCGAAGTAAGGAACGTCAACAAAAAGATGCCGCTGTACAAGCGCATACTCCGGTTCACGATACGCCAGGAAGAGTTCGCCAAGACATCGACAAGGAAGATAAAGCGGTATATGGAGAAAATAAGCTGAAAAAGGTTCGGTGACACTCCTCTGCAGGATGTATCCCTCTATGGTTGAGGAATGTCTCTTATTGGCTGAGGAGTGCTGCCGCGGGAGAAAGCACGGGGACGGTTCCCACAGGGACCGTCCCCGTTTTTCACAACTGAAAATTTTGTCACTCGGCTGCCTTGACTTATTTCACGACTATATTGACCAGCCTGCCGGGCACCGCTATGACTTTCATGACTGTTTTGCCTTCCAGGAGCTTAATGACCTTTTCATTCTTCATTGCGGCTTCCTCGGTCTGTGCCCTATCCAGGCCGGAAGGCACCATTATCTTTTCCCTGATCTTGCCGTTGAGCTGGATCACTATCTCCACTTCGTCCCTGGTAAGCTTCTTATCGTCCCACTTCGGCCACGGCTGGCTGAAGATCGAGTAAGGTCCGCCCATCTGTTCCCAGAGTTCCTCGGCAAGGTGCGGTGCGAAAGGCGCCAGCAGCTTCAGGAGGTCCATCACGGTGTCGACAAAGAGCCTGTGATTCTTCCTGCCCGTACTTTCGTACTTGTAGAGCGCGTTTACAAGCTCCATTAACCTCGCTATCGACGTGTTGAACTGGAACCTGTCCGCATCCTCGGTGACTCCCTTTATGGCCGTGTGCCTTACGAAGTCCAGTTCCTTTTCCTCGGCACCGTATTCTCCCTCAAGCGTCCTGTCGAGTGCAGAAGCCGATTCGATCAGCCTCTCCACCCTTCCGACGAACCTCGATATCGCCTTGATGCCGTCATCGCTCCACGGCCCGCCCTCGGTATATGCAAAGCCGAAGCCGAGGTACATCCTGAAGACATCAGAGCCATACTCCTTTATATAATCATCCGGCGATATGGTGTTGCCCTTGGACTTACTCATCCTGTTGCCGTCCGGACCGAGGATCGTGCCCTGGTGGACCAGTGAAAGGAACGGCTCGTCGAAGTTAAGGTATCCCATGTCGCGCAGGGCTTTCGTCACGAACCTCGCATACAGCAGGTGCATCGCCGCGTGCTCGGCGCCGCCCACGTACTTGTCCACGGGCAGCATCCTATTGATCCATTCGGTGTCGAACGCCTTTTCGGAGTTCTTATTGTCAGGATAGCGCAGGAAATACCATGACGAACACACGAAAGTGTCCAGCGTGTCAGGGTCCCTTTTCGCCGGCTTGCCGCACTTCGGGCATGTCGTATTGATGAACTCGCTGCATTTTGCCAGCGGCGATTCGCCGTCCGGGGTGAATTCCACGTTGTACGGCAGTTCAACCGGCAGGTCTTTTTCAGGCACGGGCACGATGCCGCAGTCGTCGCAGTAGATTATCGGTATCGGGGCTCCCCAGTAGCGCTGCCTCGACACCAGCCAGTCCCTGAGCCTGTAATTGATCCTGGATTCGCCCCTGCCCTGGCTGCTGAGCTTCCTGACCTGTCTCTTATACACATCT
>DGEQ01000081.1:0-1045 GCA_002386045.1 Hungateiclostridiaceae bacterium UBA3922
CTGTCCGGAGCAGGCCGTAAACGGGAGGTGGATGGCAGCCAGAATAAAGCGTGCCGGCAGCGAAGGCCAAAGAGTCAGCGTGCTGAACCTGTTTGCATATGCTGGAGGAGATCCTGTCGCAGCAGCGCATGCCGGCGCCGAGGTCTGCCATGTGGACGCTTCTAAGGGAATGGTCACCAGGGCAAAGGAAAACCTTGCCCTGTCCGGGCTTTCAGACAGACCCGTAAGGTTCATAGTCGATGACGTGGTAAAATTCGTTGCCCGTGAAATCAGGAGGGGCAGGAAATACGACGCCGTGATCATGGACCCTCCTTCGTACGGAAGGGGGCCGAACGGCGAGCTCTGGAAGATCGAGGACAATATATATGGCCTGATAACCATGTGCATGGAGGTACTCAAGGAGAGGCCGCTGTTCTTTATTGTCAATTCATATACGACAGGCCTGTCACCGACGGTTATCGGCAACATGCTGAAGATGTCGGTCCAGCGCAGGTTCGGCGGCACGGTCACCGCCGACGAGATAGGGTTGCCCGTCAGTTCCACGGGACTGATCCTTCCGTGCGGCGCGACAGGCAGATGGGAAGCGTGGCAGTAAAGGCGGCGGACATGGAAAGTGAGACGGGTATGAAAGGCAAAGCTGATATAAAGATCATATACGAAGACAACCACCTGCTGGTGGTTGAAAAGCCGCAGAACATGCTCACGCAGGGCGATAAGACAGGCGATGATGACCTGCTGACGCTGTTAAAGGAGGATATCAGGCGAAGATACAACAAGCCCGGCAACGTGTACCTCGGGCTCGTGCACAGGCTCGACCGCCCGGCCGGCGGCGTGATGGTCTTTGCGAAAACGTCCAGGGCTGCGTCGAGGCTGTCGGAACAGGTGAGAACGGGGACATTCGGAAAGACGTACCTTGCCGTCGTGCACGGAGTGCCTGATCAACTGTCCGGAACGCTGGTAAACTACCTTGTGAAGGATCCGGCCACTAACACTGTGAAAGTATTGGATGACAGGGCGGCAGGCAGCAAACCTGCGTACGGCAGGG
>DGEQ01000081.1:1253-14758 GCA_002386045.1 Hungateiclostridiaceae bacterium UBA3922
CCCGCCGGTGCCAAAAAAGCAATACTGGATTATGAAGTCAGGGGAGCCGCAGACGGCCTGTCGCTCGTGCAGATAAAACTCCATACCGGGCGGCCTCACCAGATCCGTGTCCAGTTTGCCGCCATCGGCCATCCACTGTACGGGGACCAGAAATACGGCGCATCGCTGAATGGACCGGGTATGCAGCTGGCGCTGTGGTCCGCCGGGCTCACGTTCACCCATCCCACTCTCAGGGAACCGGCAACTTTCACTTCGGATCCGCCGGAAGTCTATCCGTGGACGCTTTTTTAAATGATCGGACCTGGCACTGTTACCGGCAGCGCTCATGACTTGTGCCGCAACAGTGCATTCGGGCGTTCGTGCGCCGTTCGTTTCGCCGTCAACTGTACTGCGATCGGCCGGATAAGCTGCAGGTTCACCCGGCATTTTCGAGACGGCTTATAGCGGTTTCGACTTCTTCTCTTGTGATAGTGCTCAGGAAGGAAAATTTCATATTGAGGGCTTTCCTCATCGATTCCAGCGCTTTTTCCCTGTTGCCCAGCTTTTCCATCAGGAGCCCGTAGTTATAATAAGGCTCCGGGAACGACGGCGCTTTTTCCAGCAGTTTCTCATACACTTCCCGGGCCTTGTCGTACTGGCCAAGCAGCAGGTAGTTCTGGCCAAGGTTGTCGTTTATGATGCTGTCCCGCGGGTTGAAATCGAGGGCCTCAAGGTTGAACTGCAGCGCCTTTTCGAGGTCGCCTTTCTCTACCAGCATGAAGCCGAGGCTTCCGTAAACAGAAGTGGTCCTGTATACCTTTATGACTTCTTCGAGCATTTCCACGGCCTGGTCAAGTTCGCCTTTTTTCCACAGCACGAGGGCCAGGATGGACTTGAGGTACGGGATATCCTGGTCCCCGGGGCGCTCCTCCATAGCCTTCTGAAGTACTGCTTCGCTTTTTTGCAGTTCACCGTTTTTCAGCAGCAGGTAAGAATAGTTAACGGCAGTCCTTGTACCGGCGAGCCTTGTCGCATATGCCCGGCCGAACCATTTTATCGCCTCATCCAGCCTGCCGAGGCCATATTTCCTTGTGCCTATGATCGTATAGATCCTTGCCCTTGAGACATATACCAGTATAAGCAGATATACGAGCAGTGCCGCCATGCCGATCCACTTGTTGAACCTTGCTGCTATTATGACAATGATGATGGGCAATACGAAACGTATGATCAGGTTTTTCATGCTTTCGTTCACTATTTTGCTGTTCACGCTGACATTGTTGTTCGTGTTATCGCTCATCATGGCACCTCCGTATCGGGCAAAACAGTACCGTTCCCTGTATTCCCAACTCATCCGGGATCCATCGCATCCGTGGACCAGGGTCCGGCCCTCCAGGGGACAAGTCAATTATAAACCATGGGCCCAGGAAATTTCAAATGTTTGCCCTTTTGCATCTACCTTTTGACGATTTGAGTGAGGAAATCACGCCTTGATTTTAAAGAACATATTGTATATAATACCTTAAATAAAAGCATGATAAAAAAATCACAGACAGCCAAAGGCAATGAAAGAGGAAAGTAACCGGGAAGTGCTTTACAGAGAGGAGCTGCCACGGCTGAAAGCAGCGCCAATGTGCGTACCGGCGAAGTTCCCTCCGGAGCTGCATCCTGAAAACCGCACCGTATTTTGCAGACTGTACCGGCTTTTGCATGGCGGCCACATGCATCGGTCCCGGCCGGGAACCGGGCAGTCCGGGCGACCGCAGACCGACAGGCAAATGCGTGCGGGCCAAGTAGGAGATGCCGGCACCTGACCGTTAACATACAGGAAGCGATTTACCCGTTCTGCTGACATATGCGGCAGCGGAAGTCGCGCAAGAGTGTCCGCTTTTGCGGAAATCTGGGTGGTACCGCGGAGTCACAGCCTTCGTCCCTTTTACGGGGACGGAGGCTTTTATATATCAGCGAAAGATTTGTCATAAACCGGTGAAAACCAATACAGCAGTGCTGCCATATGGGGGACCCGGCGGCACGGGGCGACAGCATGGCGCGGTGAGGACGCGGGACACGGCGGATCGCCGCTTAGCATCGAATAACAAAAAGGAGGAAGCGCAATGCGTGAACAGTTGAACAACATAAAGCTGGAGGCGGAGAAAAAGCTGAATGAAGCCGGATCGCTGGCGGAACTCGAAAGCATCCGGCTGCAGTATCTCGGCAAGAAAGGCGAACTGACCGCCGTCCTCAGGGGAATGGGGCAGCTTTCGCCGGAGGAAAGGCCCCGGATAGGCCAGCTTGCCAATGAGATCCGCAGCTTTATCGAAGAGATGCTGGAAGAAAAGACAAAGGCGCTGCAGGAAAAAGAGCGCAGCATGAGGCTCGAAAAGGAAGCCATCGACGTGACGATGCCCGGGAAAAGGCGTTTCCTTGGCAAAAAGCACCCGCTCAGCATAGTGCTCGATGAAATCAAGGAAGTGTTCATCGGCCTTGGGTATGAAATCGCCGAGGGGCCCGAAGTCGAACTGGATTACTACAACTTCGAAGCGTTGAATATCCCTGCCGGCCATCCGGCAAGAGACACGCAGGACACATTCTTCATAAACGGCGATATCCTGCTGAGGAGCCAGACATCGCCGGTGCAGATAAGGGTCATGGAGAAGAAGAAACCTCCGATCAAGATAATCTGCCCGGGCAGGGTTTACAGGTCGGACGCGGTGGATGCGACACATTCGCCCATATTCCACCAGGTGGAAGGGCTGGTCGTGGACCGCGGAGTGACAATGGGCGACCTGACAGGGACGCTCCAGTTGTTTGCCAGGAGACTGTTCGGAGAAGATACAAAGATAAGGCTAAGGCCCCACCATTTCCAGTTCACCGAGCCGAGCGCCGAAGTCGACGTCTCATGCTGGACCTGCGGCGGCAAAGGATGCAGGATATGCAAGGACGAAGGCTGGATCGAGATACTTGGCGCAGGTATGGTCCACCCGAACGTATTGAAGTATGGCGGGATAGACCCGAAGGAATACAGCGGTTTTGCATTCGGGCTGGGAGTCGAAAGGGTAGCCATGTGCAAGTTCAATATTGACGACATGAGGCTGCTGTACGAAAACGACATGCGTTTCCTCAGGCAGTTCTAGCGGTCCCGGGCCGCAGTCGGGCCAGGCGCGCCGGCAAGAAGGCAGGATAATGGCCGCGTTATACGCCAGGCATGACCGGACTGCAGGATGAGGATACCGGAACATGTTTACGGTGCGATTTCCTGGATGAGCGCGAACGCGCATACAAACAATACGTAAGGAAGGGAGATAGTTGATATGAAACTGCCGCTGAAGTGGCTGAAAGATTTTACGGACATAGATGCAAGCCCGAGGGAATACGCCCACGCATTGACCATGTCGGGTTCCAAGGTAGAAGGTTTGGAAGTGCTGGGCTCCGGGATAGACGGGGTGGTCGTTGGGAAGATCCTCACTGTTGAGAAGCATCCTGATGCAGACCGCCTCCAGGTGTGCCAGGTCGATGTCGGCGACGGGACCATCCAGATCGTGACCGGAGCCACCAATATAAAAGTGAACGACCTGGTCCCGGTCGCGCTGGACGGCTCGAGCCTGCCGGGAGGAATAAAGATCAGGAAGGGCAAGCTCCGCGGCGTTGAATCCGCCGGAATGATGTGCTCCATTGCGGAACTTGGGCTGACGAAGGAGGATTACCCCAACGCAGCGGAGGACGGTATATTCATCCTGGAAGGCGACCCGTCTCCGGGTACCGATATAAAGGAATATCTCGGCATGAACGACACCGTGGTGGAATTCGAGATCACATCCAACAGGCCTGACTGCTTCAGCATCATCGGCCTTGCGAGAGAATCGGCCGCCACATTCGGGACATCCTTCAGGATACCCGAAGTCACTGTGAAGGAACTGGGCGAACCGATAGACGGGAAGGTCTCAGTCGAGATAAAAGACCCCGACCTTTGTGCACGTTATGCCGCAAGGATAGTTGAAAATGTGAAGATAGGACCTTCGCCGCGCTGGATGCAGCAAAGGCTCAGGGCGTCAGGGATCAGGCCGATCAACAATATCGTCGACATAACGAACTATGTCATGCTCGAATACGGACAGCCCATGCATGCCTTCGATTTGAGGGACCTTAAAGGCAGCAGGATAATCGTGAGAAGGGCCGAAAACGGTGAGACCATGCGTACGCTGGACGGCCAGGACAGGAAACTTGACGAGTCGATGCTTGTGATCGCCGATGCTGAGAGGCCAGTGGCCGTTGCCGGCGTCATGGGCGGTGAGAACAGTGAGATCACGGATGACACTACGACGATACTGTTCGAGTCCGCTAACTTCGATGGCATATCTGTACGCCTGACAGCAAAAAAACTGGGCATGAGGACTGAGTCTTCAAGCCGTTTCGAAAAAGGTCTGGACCCCGAGAATGTCATTAATGCCCTTAACAGGGCTGCCCAACTGGTGGAGGAATTAGGAGCGGGCACTGTCTGCAAGGGGATCATTGACTGCTATCCGAAGAAATACCAGAGAAGGACTATACCGTTCAATCCGAAGTTCATCAACGGCCTGCTCGGGACCGACATCAGCGCCGAAAAGATGCTCGAGATATTCAGGCGCCTCGAGATCGAATACGACGAGGCAACGGGGACCGTGATCCCTCCGACCTTCAGGCCTGACCTGGAGAACGAAGCGGACCTGGCCGAAGAAGTGGCAAGGTTCTACGACTACAACAACATAAAACCCACGCTGCTCGAGGGCAGGGCTGCCACCATCGGAGGCAGGACCAGGAAACAGAAGATAATGGATATGATCAGCCAGACGATGCTTTCCTGCGGCCTTTCGGAGACATATACCTATTCGTTCACGAGCCCGAAGGTATTCGACATGCTGAACCTGCCGGCAGACAGCCCGCTGAGGAAGGCCATCGTGATTTCGAACCCGCTCGGCGAGGACTACAGCATAATGAGGACCACGACTATCCCGGACATGCTGAGGGTCCTTTCCACCAACTACAACAGGAGGGTCGAAGAGGCAAGGCTGTTTGAAATGTCTTATGTCTACATTCCAAAGAGCCTGCCGCTGACCGAACTGCCCGACGAAAAACCGGTCCTGACCATCGGGATGTACGGAGAGGATGTCGACTTTTACGACCTTTCGGGCATCATCGAAGAACTGATGGAAGTATTGGGCATCAGGGAATACGAACTTGAGCCGGCAAAAGACGACCCGGTATTCCATCCCGGCAGGACAGCCCGCCTGATAATAAAGGGCGAAAATGTCGGGATACTCGGCGAGATCCATCCGGCCGTGGCAGAGAATTTTGAGGCTGCGGAGAGGAACTATATCGCATTCATCGAGGTCGAGCCGCTGGTCAGGAACGCGGCAACGGAACGTGGATATAAGCTGCTGCCGAAATTCCCGGCTGTTACGAGGGACATCGCCGTACTCGTCGATGAAGGCATACCTGTCAGGAACATAGAAAAGGTCATAATCGACAAGGGCGGCCGGATTTTCGAGGAAGCCAGGCTGTTCGACGTATACAAGGGCAGGCAGGTGCCCGAAGGAAAGAAGAGCGTCGCTTACAGCATCACGTTCCGGGCTTATGACAGGACGCTGACCGACGAGGAAGTCAGCAAGGCGATGGAAAAGATAACGAAGGCGCTGTCGGATGAACTCGGCGCACAGCTGAGGATGTAAGCACGCGGGATATAAGAACGTGCGCAGCTGATCGCGCAAATGCAACACACAGATGATGCTGGAAAGGCCGCAACCGCCTGAATACACGATGCAAAGGAAAGGGGACGTTCTGCGTCCCCTTTTTTGCCTGCATTGCTATTGCTTCACTTTTGCTTTGCTTCTTTTACTACTTACTTCATTTTACTTACTTCGTTTCTCTTGCTCCGTTCCATTCGCTGTTTGATTGCTTTTTGCCTCTTCTGCTATTTCAGGTTCTTTTCGGCGAACTCGATCATCCTTTTTACCATCTGGCCCCCGATGGGTCCGCCTTCACGGCCGTTCTGGGCAGCAGTCAGGTCTCCTTTGTAGTGGTCATTGTTCTCCTTTACAAACTGCTCATGGCCGATTTCTTTAGCGCACTCGATCTTGAACCTGGTCAAAGCCTCCCTGGCTTCCGGGACCAGCGGAGTTTTCCGCCTTGCCATAAAATCACCTCGCTCTTTTGCTTCCCGATGTCTATTGCCTGATGTTCAATGTAACTGTTTTTATTTTTAGCGATTTGAAAAAAATTAAGCTGTAAGATAAAACGAGCGCTGTAATTTTATTCATCTTCTCTGCAGACGGTTTCACACTCGCAGACGGTCTTGCATGTTTTTCCCGGATCACGCATACGCATGCGGAACCTGTGTACGCAACGGACTGCATGCACATGGAAAGGGCGCCTTCGATGCGCAAATTTTCAACTAAAGTCATTTTAACCCGGTATTTTTATTGATTTATTTCAACAACAGGCAACATAATATACTTCAATCACCATTATGGTAAATGAAATTTTTCAATACTGCTGACTTTACTTGAAATTTTGCGCAAAAATCCCTAAGCCAGTATTTTTGCGACTGGTGGATGCCGGTGAAAATGTGTATCCGGCAATTGATTATAAAATTTCGATTTGCTATAATATGTTAGAATTTACGACGGCTGCATACAGGAGGAACAGCATAAATGAAAAAACTTGGTTTTGACTATTCCAATGCCTTACCGTTCATAAGCGAGAATGAGATCGCATGTTTATCACCGTTCGTGACGATAGCGCATGAAATGCTCCACAACAAGACAGGACCCGGCAGCGATTTCACCGGATGGGTCGACCTGCCGAAGGATTATGACAGGGAGGAATTTGCGAGGATCAGGGAAGCTGCCGCGAAGATCAGGTCCGATTCGGACGCCCTCGTGGTTATAGGGATCGGCGGTTCATACCTGGGTGCGAGGGCAGCGATAGAAGCACTCACACATTCGTTTTACAACCTGCTGCCGAAAGCGAAGAGAGGCACCCCGGAGATCTATTTCGTAGGCAACAGCATAAGTCCGACGTATATTGACGAACTTTTCGAACTGCTCGAAGGCAAGGATATATCAGTCAATGTGATTTCGAAATCGGGCACCACCACCGAGCCTGCCATAGCTTTCAGGGTGTTCAGGGAATATCTCGAAAGCAAATACGGCAAGGACAGGGCTGCCAAAAGGATATATGCCACGACTGACAGGGCAAGAGGAGCCCTGAAAAAGCTGGCGGACGAAGAAGGGTACGAGACATTCGTCATACCGGATGATGTGGGCGGAAGGTATTCCGTGCTCACAGCGGTCGGGCTGCTGCCGATAGCCGTGGCGGGCATCGACATAGATGAGATGATGAAGGGTGCCGCAGATGCTGCAGATCTTTACAGCAACGGTGACGTGGGATCAAACGAGTGCTACCAGTACGCCGCAGTGAGGAACTCGCTTTACAGGAAGGGCAAGACTATCGAGATAATGGTCAATTATGAGCCTTCGATGCACTATTTCACCGAATGGTGGAAACAACTCTATGGCGAGAGCGAAGGCAAGGACCACAAGGGCATTTTCCCCGCAGGCGTGGATTTCACCACCGACCTGCATTCCATGGGCCAGTATATCCAGGACGGCCTGCGCAACATCTTTGAGACGGTACTGAATATCGAGAAACCCAGGAGAAACATCACGATAAAGGAAGACAAAGACGATCTTGACGGGCTGAACTTCCTCGCCGGCAGGGATATAGACTTCGTGAACAAAATGGCCATGCAGGGCACTGTGATTGCCCATACCGACGGCGGAGTGCCCAACCTCGTCGTGAATGTACCTGAGATGAACAGCTACTGGTTCGGGAACCTTGTCTACTTCTTTGAAAAAGCCTGCGGCATCAGCGGCTATCTGCTGGGGGTGAACCCGTTCGACCAGCCCGGCGTCGAGGCGTACAAGAAGAACATGTTCGCACTGCTGGGCAAGCCGGGATACGAAAAGGAGCGGGAGCGGCTTCAGACCAGGCTGCAGAAGTAAACGGGGATGGCGCTGAGCAAGCAGGAACAGTAGGGCAAGACAAACAGGCTGCCCCTGTGGCCGGGTAAAATCCGGCCGCGGGGGCAGTTTTAAAATCTGACCAGGTAATGGCACTGCCTGATATCATGGGATCGTGCAGATGAGTATCTCGGGCCGGGACAGGAACCGAAGCGGCACGACGCCGTTGCCGAGGCCCCTGTTCAGGTAGACCTTTATGCCGTTCACGCGCTGCAGGCCCCTGGTGATGCCCATCCTGCAAAGCTGGTCGTCGCGCAGGATCGCGAATTCCAGGTTGAAGGGCATCCATATCTGCCCGCCGTGGAAATGGCCTGCAAACATGTAGTCCACGATTTTCCCCGGGATGCTCAGCACCAGGTCCGGGTTGTGCGTTATCGCGATCTTCGGGGCGTCCTGGATACAGCCTTCCATGGCCCTGTCTATATCAGGATGCCCTCTCCTCAGGTCGTCGAACCCGATTATGTTGTACTTCCTGCCGTCTTTCTCCACGATGGCGGTCCTGTTTATGAGCACTTCTACACCCAGCGCTTCTATCTCCCGGATGAAATCCCGGAGCCCTTCCGTGTTCGAACCAAAGGCCTTGTAATCATGGTTGCCGAAACAGAGCATGGTCCTGCGGCCCCTGGCGAATGTCTGAAGATACCGGAGGAACTTCGCAGCATGCAGAGGATCGTTGATATAATCGCCGGTGATGAGTATGACGTCGGGATCTTCGGCGATGACGGCTTTCCGGATGCGCTCCGCCGATATCCCTGTCATGTAGACATGCAGATCAGTAAGGTGCATGATACGAAGACCGGTTCCTTTTTTGGAGAAATCGAGCCTTTCTATCTTCAGCCACCTGGTCTCGAAGACCATGTAAGCATACAATGCTGCTGTTACCACTAAAACTATAGCCAGAGCCATGAAGCACTCTCCCGGGACTAACTGTTAGTTATATATAAATATATCAATTGCCTTCAAAGTCAGCAATATCCATTTTGACAGCTATTTGACTATTACTGGTTTTGAAAATATAATTAAAGTAACAGGCGGGAAGCCGAAAACAAATGCGGATGGCGGTCGGTATGAAAAGCGGATGCTGTGACACATGCGAAGAACTGAAAACCGATCCTGAGCGCGTCAGCAAGGTCAGGAGCTGCATGATCAAGGATGACGAGGCAAACATGCTTTCCGAATTGTTCAGGGTGCTCGGGGATCAGACGAGGATCAAGATCATCTTTGCGTTGTCATGCTGTGAGATGTGCGTATGTGATATCGCAGAGGCCGTGAACATGACTCAGTCTGCCGTATCGCACCAGCTCAGGCTCATGAGGGGCATGAAGCTGGTCAAATACAGGAAAGAAGGCAAATCTGTTTACTACTCTCTTGATGATGATCATATATTGCAGCTTTTCAACCAGGGTATGGAGCACGTGAAACATGGATAAACGGAATTGCGTTTCGGAAAGTGTCCTGACAGCCGGTACTGCGACAGCGGGTGGCCTGATGACCGAGTTTTCACTGGAGAGGATACTTGCAGAACCCAGGAAGTACAGGTACGAGACCCACATGCATACGAAAGAGGCGAGCGCATGTGCCGGAAGCACCGGCGCGGAAATGGTGAGGGCATATTACCGGGCAGGCTACTCGGGCATCATAGTCACTGATCACTTCTTCAACGGGAACTCATGCATACCTGCTCATCTGCCATGGACGCAGCGGGTGGAGTTATTCTGCCAGGGATATGAAAATGCACTGCGTGAAGCGAGCAAACTTGATTTCCACGTTTTTTTCGGATGGGAATACAACGACAACGGGGCAGAATTTTTGACCTATGGGCTCGATAAGGATTTTCTTCTTGCACACCCGGACATGTTGTCCTGGCCGATCGAAAAATACCTCAGGGTCGTCCGGGAAGCCGGAGGATTCGTCTCGCAGGCTCATCCATACCGGGAGGCCTGGTATATAAAGGAAATACGTGTTTTCCCGGAGCTCGTGGACGCGATAGAAGTCCGCAACGCAAGCCATACGGATCCGGAGTTCGACGAGAAGGCCCTGGAACTTGCCAATAAATACGGACTATATCACACCGGCGGTTCCGATGCGCATTTCGCCGAGTACCTGCCGGGAGGAGGCATGGAATTCGACTGTGAGCTTTTTAGCATCGAGGATTTCATACGTGCCGTGAAGGAAGGAAGGGGGAGAGTGATCCCCTGAGGCAGTGTCCGGGTGTGATAAAGCCGGCAGGGTCTGCCCTATAGACTGCGATTTTTGCGTAAGGACCGCAGGATCTGCCGTGAAAACTGCAAAGCTGATCATAAGGACTGACAGGCCTGTCGTATGACGTAACACGTAACATATTGGCATGGAGATCGAGGACGTGTTATCCTGTTGCGTACAGATGCCGATATATGGTTAAGAGAGCAGCGGATATATGTGCAGACAGACAGACATCCACGCAGGCAGCAGACAGACAGACACAAAATGTACGGGAGTGACAGCTTGATGGTGGTGCCTTACGCGTTTTCGATCGCTTTTAGCCTGATTTGCATCGTAAGTCTCTATCTTGGCGTCTATACGCTGTATATGAACCCGAAATCCGCAGCGAACCGAATCTTTCTCGCACTGACGATCGCATTGTTCATCTGGTCGTTCGGCTTTGCCATGGCGATTTCAGCGGAAGACATGTCAACATGCCTGTTCTGGAGAAGATTTGCAGCCATCGGATGGGGTACTTTCTTCGCCGCCCTGCTCCATTTCGTTATTACGCTGACCGGCAGGCACCGCCTGCTCGACAGGTGGTGGAAATATGTACTGCTGTATCTTCCGGCAGCAGTATGTCTTTCCGTGTTCACATATATCCCCGGTCTCAACACGCAGCAGTTCAGATTGGAGCAGACTCCGCTGGGCTGGGTCAACGTTTCGATCAAAAACCACTGGGATTGGTTTTTCATAGCATATTATGCGGGTTACACCGCTTTCGGCATATACCTGATATGGAAATGGAGAAAATCGGAGAGCAGCAGGAATGTCAAAAAGCAGGCAGGCATCATCATCCGGGCATTCCTGGCAGCCCTTGTGCTGGGAGGCTTCACCGAAAGCGTCGTAAATAACGTATTCTCCGTCAGGATACCGCAAATGGCCCCGATCATCATGCTGATCCCTGTGGCGGCGGTCAGTTATGCCATGCAGAAGTATGGTTTTCTTGACACCAGGCGGAATATGGCGGATTCACTGCTGTTCAGCGAACAGATCCGGAAGACGGTAGTCCATTACCTGGCGACGTTCCTCCTGGTTTCAAGCATACTGAACGTGGTCGGGATGTATTTTATCTATAGAGCAACCAGGCTGGCGCCGGTCCTGGTCTTCAGCGGTTTTTTGATATTGGCCGGCTTCATTTTCGAACTGGTCGAAAAATTTGGCAAAAACCACAGGCACAAGGACCTGGTTTATGCCGTATTGTTTTTCGTCATTATCCCCGCACTGACGCTGAATTACATAAAGTATGCGAGCGTGACCATTTGGGCCCATACGTTCATTTTCCTCATCATATCCATAGGCATGGTCAGCAGGATCATCCAGGTTTCCATAGCCGCTTCGGTCATACTGACCCACCTGGCGGTCTTCTTCATGAGGCCGGCACACGTGGTACAGCTCGATGCCTCGGACCATGTCGGCAGGATAGCCCTGAGTTCCATGGGCATCTGGATCTCATTGTTCATCATGAACGTGTTCAGGTCGAAACTGATGGAGAATGCATACCAGATCAGCTTCCAGGAACTTGTGGCGGATATCTCGGCGCAATACGTAGGTGTGGCCGAGGAAGGATTCGAGGTAGTGACCAACAAGACACTGTGCAGGATAAGCGAATTCCTGCTGGCAGATGGCGCATTCATATACCTGTTCGATGATAAGAAAGAGAAGATAACCTGTTTATATTCATGGACAAGCGGACAGGCTTCCCCGGAAGAGAATGCTGAGGAAACCGACCTGGCTGAGTATCCTTACCTCCGGCACATGTTTTTGTCCGCCGACAGCCTGGAAATCTTCGACCCGGATGACCTTCCGGAGGACGAATACAATGAAATGACCCAGCTCATGGGCAGACAGGTAAAGTCGCTGCTGATGCTTCCGATCGAGTACAACAACAATGTATATGGTTACCTCATGCTGCAGTCGGCCACCAGGAAAAGGGCCTGGAGCACCATCGATAAAAACAACCTGATGCTGATCACGAGCGTGATAGCCGGGACCATCGCGAGGATAAACCAGGAGAAACAGATCAACTTTATGGCATATTACGATACGCTGACCAGGCTCCCCAACCGCACGCTGTTCAGGGACAGGCTGAACCAGGCGGTACTCCTGGCCGAGCGCAAATGTGATATTATCGCAGTGATCTTCATGGACCTGGATTCATTCAAGAATGTAAATGACACACTGGGGCATGAAGGCGGAGATGAACTCATTAACGAGGTCGCACGGAAACTGACCGGGACATTGCGCAGGTCCGACACCGTGGCGCGTTTTGGCGGCGACGAGTTCCTGATCATGGTCAAGAATATTGCGAGCACCGAGGATGTCTACAAGGTTGCCGACAAAGTCATCAATGTTTTCAGGTCTCCCTTTATCGTCTGCAACCAGGAGATCTACATATCTGCCAGCATCGGGATAGCAGTCTATCCTTTCGACGGGAAGGATGCAGATGCGCTGATAAGGAACGCCGATATCGCCATGTACCAGGCCAAGGCCAGGGGGAAGAACCAGTATTGCCTGTGTACCGAGGACATGAAGGAGGAAGTGGTGCTGAAGCACGAACTTTCCAACAAGCTGTACAGGGCAATAGACAACGACGAGCTGAGCCTGCTCTACCAGCCGCTGGTGTCGGCAAAGACAGGCGAGATACTTTGCATGGAAGCCCTTGTTCGGTGGAACCAGCCGGATCACGGGCTTATCAATCCGAGCCTGTTCATCCCGCTGGCGGAGCAGAACGGGCTTATCGGCAGAATAGGCGAATGGGTGCTGAGGAATGCTTGCAGGCAGGCAAAGGAATGGCTTGACAAGGGGCTGCCCGAGATGCACATATCGGTCAATGTATCTGTGATCCAGCTCCGCAATCCGAATTTCGTCGCTGCCGTGGAGAGGATACTCAACGAGACCGGGCTCGATGCAAGATACCTGGACCTGGAGATAACTGAAAGCGCCGCGGTGAGGGAATCCGACAACATACTTGGTGTGTTGGAGGAACTGCGGTCACTGGGTATCGAGATATCGATAGATGACTTCGGTACCGAGTACTCTTCACTGAGCAGGCTCAACCACATGCCCGTGAGCCGCATCAAGATCGACAGGAGCTTCATAAGCAACCTGTTCAGGAGCGAGAAGGACCAGACACTGGTCCATGGAATGATACACCTTTCGCAGACGCTCGGGATCAAGGTCGTTGCCGAGGGCGTCGAGCACAGGTCCTGTCTCTTATACACATCT
>DGEQ01000154.1:0-290 GCA_002386045.1 Hungateiclostridiaceae bacterium UBA3922
CTTTCCTTTCCTTTCCTGAGGTTTTTATCCCTCATGAATTTTCCGGACCTGCTCTTACCGGCAGAAATCTTCCCGGACAGAACGGTTCATCTAAACCGGCCTGTTCTTCCTGCCGGAAGTCTTTTCAGGTCCCTGAATGGACTGGCTATATTCCTTCCAACAGGGAGCACTTTTCACAAAAGAAGAAGTACGTGTCACAAAAGGAGATGCTCCTGCAATCCCGAAATGTTCAGTGCAGCACGCTGCTGCCTGACTTACCGGGCCCGTCCAGAGCCAACATGATGTGAAAA
>DGEQ01000154.1:591-2603 GCA_002386045.1 Hungateiclostridiaceae bacterium UBA3922
ACACACCCCCTATCTCTCGTAGAGTTACGGTGCTGATGCACAGGCAGGTCTTCTGGCTCTAGCGTCATCGCTCTGCCACCCTTCCCGGTTTCCCAGTGGTAATGTGACAGAACTCTTCTAATACAGCGGCGGGACCGCGCGGGATTCTCACCCGACTTCCCTGTTCGAGCTTACGCTCTGCACCGGCTTTGCAGCCGGATACCTGTACATGTATATTAAGTTTTCATTCCAACCAATAGTTTACAACAATCCGCCCCGGTTTTCAACCATGCATTTTGATATTTTTCAGAACACCGTTCACGGTTTCACGGCTCAAGTATCCTTATCACGTTGACGACCTCTTTCACTGACTTCATCTGCTTCAACGCGGCGATCCTTTCCGCGAGGCTCGATTCGGTCATCCTGGAAGTCGTGAATGCCAGTTCGTCGTCGATGCCCTTTATATCGGCGCGGACATGATCCACCTGGCCGAACAGCCTCTCGATATCTGCAGCTGCTTCGGACCTGTCCCTGGCTTTCGCCCTGACAAGGCACCTGGTCACGCTGTCGCCGAAAGGCACCATGTTGTCCGTCTCCCTGCGCTGCCAGACCATCTTTGTACGTTCGTTATGCTTCACGATATCGATCACATCGGCCACAACTGCGCTTGCCGTGGGCAGCTTGCCGGCTCCTCTCCCATAGAACATGGCGTCCCCGATGGCATCGCCGCTTACGACGATGGCATTGAATACGTCTTCGACACCGGCAAGGGGATGTTCCCTGCTGACGACTGCGGGCGATACGCGCGCAAAGATCCTGTCCCCCTCTCTCCTGCTGACCGCTATCAGTTTTATCACCGAATCCATCGCTTCAGCATACAGCATATCCGCAAGCGTTATCCGCGATATGCCCTCGGTGTGGATCCTGCTGCAGTCCACGTACTCATTGAACGCAATGGAAGAGAGGATCGCGATCTTCCTGCATGTGTCATGCCCTTCGACGTCGGCAGTCGGGTCCGCTTCTGCATAGCCGTTCTGCTGCGCATTTTTCAGGGCTTCCTCGAAGCTGCAGTTTTCCCTGCGCATCTTCGTGAGTATATAGTTGGTGGTACCGTTCAGTATTCCCGTGATGCCGTTTATGACATTGGCGGCAAGGCACTGGCTCAGGGGCCTGATTATCGGTATGCCTCCGCCGACGCTCGCCTCGAACAGGTAGCTCACACCGTTGTCGGCCGCCAGCTTGAGCAGTTCAGGTCCGTGGACGGCAACAAGTTCCTTGTTCGATGTAACGACATGCTTGCCTGCGCTGAGCGCCCTTATGGTGAATTCCCTGGCAGCGCCGGTGCCGCCTATGGTTTCCACGACGATTTTTATCCCGGGGTCGCCGAATATTTCCCCGGGGTCCCTGGTCATGAGTTCACGGTCAGGGCTGTCCGGAAAATCCCTTATATCGAGTATCTTCCTGACCCTGATCTGTTCCCCGGCCCTGTCCGCTATGCTCCGGCCGTTTTTCCTTATCACTTCGGCCACGCCCGAGCCGACCACTCCGTATCCAAGTATCGCTATATCCATGGTATCAGCCTCCTTATGTCAGTCCCTCGCAAGTATCTGCTGTTTCCGGACTCCTTCTATCTCCGCGATGAGCTGCATCAGTTCATCCAGGTCCATCGTCATGCCCGTGGTGGAAATGGATATGGTAACGTCCGCAAGGCCGTTTATCGGCACATTCTGGTTTATCGTGATGATATTCGCCCTTGCCTCGGCGATCTTGTTTATGATCCTTGAAAGGATCCCCGAGAAATCCTCGACGGCAAAGTACAGCGTGATCACCCTTCCCCTGGAAGTCTCATAGAACGGGAACACATGATCCCTGTACTTATAAAAAGCGCTCCGGCTCAAGCCCACCGCCGAGACCGCCTCATTCACGGTCCTGGCTTTACCGGAACTCAGTAGTTTCTTCGCTTCCGTCACTTTCGTGAAAACCTCCGGAAGGACCGCACTGTCCACCAGAAGGTAAGTCGATTTGTTATCCAT
>DGEQ01000136.1 GCA_002386045.1 Hungateiclostridiaceae bacterium UBA3922
AGATGTGTATAAGAGACAGGAACATATCGGGCCCGGCCATCAGCATCCGAAAGCACAGGAAAAACAGCTACACGATAAAGGACCTGAAAAGGCTCGGGATGCTTGACGATGAACTTGAGGCACTGCTCAGGAGACTGGCGGCCAGTGACGCCTCTGTGCTGTTCTGCGGCAAGGGGGCGGCCGGAAAGACCACGCTGATGCGCGCTTTCATCAACATACTGCCGGAGATGGAGAGGGTGCTCATCGTGGAATCCGACGCCGAGATTTACCCGGACAAGCCCTACTGCATCGAACAGAGGATCAAAAAGAAGAACGAGGGCGGAAGGCCCGTGACACTGAAGGACCTTGTTCTTGACGGGCTGACCATGAGTCTTGACACCTATTGTGTCGGGGAGATAACGGGGGACGAGGCCTGGGAATTCATCAAGGCAGCGTTCTCGGGACACAGGGGGATCGCGACCACCCATTCGGAAAGCGCCGAAGATGCTTTCGGAAGGCTGCTTACGCTGAGCAAGGGGGCCAATATAGGTGAAAGTGAAAAAACTATAAAGGAAGTGCTGGGCAGGAGCATAGATTTCATTTTCTACCTTAAGGAGTTCCGCGTCGTGGAAGTACTGGAAGTGCGCGGCTATGACGGGCAGGCGGACAGGTTCGTTTACAAAAGGCTTTACCCGGCAGGCAGGGGGTGATGCCGGTGCTGTTCATCGTCTCGGTCCTGCTGGCTGCGTCCGATGCCGTGTTTGCGGTGATGGCCGCCCGGAGCCTGAGCCATGCGAATGTCGTGGAAAGGTTAAAGAACTGGTTTAGGCAGAGGTTGTCCGGCAAAAACACCTATATCCCCGGCGCCGGCCGGAACAGGTCCGGGGCCGGCCTCTATGACCCGGCATGGAGGGAAAGGCTCGGACTGCCTGAACGGATCGAACTGCTTTACATAGAAAAATCGAATATAAGGCGCTATATACCTTTTATGAACATATACATCCTCATGCTCACGGTATTGCTGATATTTGCCGCATCCTTCCGGCATGTTTTCAGGATACTGGGATTTGCTCCATCAGCGGTCGTCATAAGCGGGATAGTCGCTGCAACGCCTCTGTTTCTGCTGGAGCTCATGGCAAGGCACAACGCGGAGACCATCAGGAAGAAGCTGTCCGAGTACATATCGATACTCAACAGGTGGTGTTCTGTGAAGGAAAACATCATGTATGCCTTCGAGAAGTCGCTCGAATCCAATATCGGGGAGCCTCTGCACACGTTCATAAGGGACATGGTCATACAGGTGAACCGCGGCATGGACCCGTGCGAAGCGCTTGACATGCTCCGGATGAAGGTGGATGACGCCCAGTTCAGCGACTTTATCGTGAACATCAAGCTGAGCATCAGGCACAGGGGAGACATCAGGAAGTTGCTGACGAACCTTGAAAACCAGTTCTACAGGATCGACGAGGAATACAACAGGCGGAAGATATCCACATACAGGGACAGGGTGGTCATATACGGCGTCATGCTTGCCGTGCTGCCACTGTCATACTTTTTCATAACCATGTCGCCCAAGGTGGGGAGCTTTTATCTTGGGACTCTCAACGGGAAGATACTGCTGACGGTATTCAGCGTGATGTACGTATTCGGCTCCTGGCTGGCCGCGGGCATAACCAGTTTCAGGAGCCGGTGAGGGAAGGGTGGTTTCGTGGCGGATCACATAGCGTTGCTGTACCGGGAAAACAGGATCATGTTCATATTGCTGTCGGTTGTCAATGTGGTGCTTGGGATACTGCTTTCCAGGGGGGTGTCGCTGTATGGCTCGAAACGGGTGATGGAAGCCATGGGGGCCAGGAAACCGGACGTTTCGGCGTACAGGCGGTGTTCGATGCTGGTGGAGGAAACACTGGCTGCCTGCGGGAAAGCGATGGAAAAGGGCAGGATATACAGGAAAGCCAGGGACAGGATGAGGAAAGCCGGCTTCAGGGGGGAATTGGCTCCTGTGATATATATATTCGTAAGGTACGTGGTTTCGGCAATTGTATTCGTGGCGGCGCTGATTTCCAACTACCCGGACATCGTAAGGCCGATTGCCGCAGTGGTTTTGCTCAATTCGGTCACGACCGCGGTTGTATCCTCGAGCAGGCGTAAAGTGAACCTGCGCTTCCAGAAGCACATATACAAGATATACAAGTACCTGCACAACCAGATATCTTCGGGCGTGAAGCCGACCGATGCCGTAAGGACGGTGTACGAGACGACTGACGACAGGGACATCAGGGAAGTGCTCATACGGGTCGCGGCAAGATACGAACTGACAATGGATATAGACAGTGCCCTGGAAGAACTGCGTTCCAACTTCGATACCCATGAGGCCGAGACTCTCTGCCTCGCCCTCAAACAGGGGGTGCAGACGGGCGACAACAGGGATCTGCTTGAAAAGCAGGAAGACATCATGTTCAAGAAACATTTCAATTATATACAGGCTGAGACCGACAGCTGCAGGAACAGGAGCGTTGCAGCAGCAGCCGTTTTCGTTGCCATAATTGCCGTGATGATAATAGTCCCGATGCTTGACGATGTCAGTCAGGCCGTGGGCAGGATATTCATAAACTGAAACGCTTGGAGGTGCTGCAAATGAAACTCGTTAAGCTGCTGAAGGAGAAGTTAGTCGTCAGACAGGGGGGATTTGGCCTGAACGAGCTGCTTGGCATCGCCGCGGCACTGATAATCGCCGGGTTCATCATCATCCCGCAAATGCAGACTTTTGCCAAAAGCTTGATGGAAGGCCTCGCAAATTGGTGGAAAGATGTCATATACGGCAGGATATTCCCTTCTTCCCTGTAAAGTAAATCATAATAGCACGGCAAAACGTACAAAGGGGAGAAAGACATGCCCGTCAAGCCTTTGGTTACAGGAATAATGCTGGTTCTCACGGTCATCCTGCTTGTTTACATGGTGGAATTTTTCATACCCCTGTCGGTGAAGGCCGATATCGACATGATCTGCAGGAATGCATTGCTGAACATGGAGAACGCTGGCGGACTCAGCAGCGAAAAAAGGCGGGAACTGAAAGAAGAGCTCGAGAGCAGAGGCCTTACCGGGGTAGTCATAACAGCCACGGAAAACGCCAGGCAGGGTGAAAGGCTGACATTGCGCGTGGAAGGCGATTACACCTGGAACAGGTTAACGTCGCTGTTCGGCAGGGACGACGTGACTCTGCGGATAGTTTACGATAAGACGACCATGTCGCGAAAGGTGGTCAATTGACGCGGATGAAAAAACATGTCCGGGAAAATGGCAGCGCAGTCACGCAGATCGTGCTTATGGCAGCGATGCTGGTATTCGTCATATTGCCTGTCTTCTCTGCAGTTATCGAGAAATATGTACTGATGGAGAAGGCAAGGGTCATCAGGGATTCGGTGGACATGACCAACCTCTCGGCCTACAACGCGCTGTCAGGTGCGGAACTGGGAAAGGTGCGGGTGGATGCCGATCGGTCTGAGATCCTGGAGATATACAGGCAGATTCTGAGTGCCAACCTCAGGCTCTGCGATGACCTGGAGCCGAAGCCTGATTCGGTGGCGGAAGGGCAGGTCGAAGTGGTGTCGCTGGAGATCTTCAGCAGTTTTCCCGCGCAGTGCCCGGAAGGGGTGCGTTTTACGAGGCCTGCTGTCCACAGTGTGATCCGCGTTCCTGTCAGGCCGTCCCTGTACAGGAGTATCATACTGGGGATGCTGGGCAGGGAATATGTTGACATAATCGTGCATGTCGATACTGAAATACCTTTAAACAACTGAGAGAATATCAATGGTACGGGTGTAGCTATGAAAAGATATGGCTGGATTTGTGGAGCTTTTGTTATGATCGTACTGCTTGTGGCCATCGAGATGAAAATAATCTCGAATGCCTCCGGGTACGAAACCAGGGAAAAAGTCGTCGTTGCAGCGCGCGATATCGGCGAGGGCACGGTTATCGCCGCTGAAATGCTGGAGGTAAGGGAAATTAGCAGCAGCGCCGTGCACAGGGATGCCGTGCGCAGGATAGAGGATGCTGTCGGGATGAGGGCGGCAGATCCGATATATAACGGGGAAATGCTGCTCAGGGGAAGGCTGACGCAGGAAGAAGACGACAAAGTGAAAGTGCTTAACAGGTCCAACAGGCTCTTCTGCCTTGCGCCCGGATGGGACCAGGCAAACGCCTGGCAACTGGAAAAGGACCAGCATGTGGATATCATATTCGTCCCGAACCACCTGGACCAGGGCAAAGCGTGCCCGGAGGCGTCAGGCGTGATCAGCGTCAATCCTCCCCAGGCGGGGATCAAAATGATGAAAAATATCAGGATAGCCGGCCTTGTCGACGAAGACGGAAAAACAGTGAATGACAGCGGGGCCGGGACGACGCCCAAATACGTGATATTCGAAGTGACCCAGGACCAGGCCGTATTCCTTGCATATGCAAAAAGCAACGGCCGGATCGAAATTTCGGCCGTACCTTGATCAAATACGTGACACCTCTCTTCCACAGGGGAAAACCCCCTGCTGAGAAGTGTCACCACACCTTAAACGAAAGGAGCAGGACAAATGGCAGGACTGAAGTATGAAATCACGAAATTCCTTGGAGTGATCGGAGAGGGCACCAAGGGATGGAAGAAGGAAGTCAACCTTGTCAGCTGGAACGACCGTAAACCCAAGCTGGACATAAGGGACTGGGACGAGAACCATGAAAAGATGGGGAGGGGGATAACGCTGAGCAAAAGCGAAGTGGAGGAACTGAAAAGGCTGCTGGCAGCGTTCGATCCCGGGGAGATGGAGGCATGACGCCCTCCGTCTCCCTCTCCTTTTCAAGGGATGTCACCGATGCTATAATCTAATATGAAAGCAGAGGTGATTCGATGGACAGGCTCCTTCCGAAGGCCTGGGAAGGGTTGCTCAATTCTTCCAACTTCCTGCCGGTGGTGGTGGGAACGCTGGAGAGGATCCAGGACGTATCCTGGTCCATGGAGCCCAACAGGCATGACAATTATGAAATGGTATACATGAAAAAGGGGTATGCGGTATTCGAGATATCGGGCCACAAGGTCGAGCTTGGCCCCAACGACATCGTCATAATCAAGCCCATGCAGTACCACAAGTTCATCGTCAAGTCGGAAAGCGGGTGCGAGTTCATCGTCCTCTACTTCACATTCGAAAACAGGATAAACGGCGAATATGCACAGGTACCGCTGGAGGATTTCCTCAACTTCGTCAGCAGCAAGGAGACAAGCCCGTATATAAAACTGAAGGTAAGCCCCAAAAATGAAATAGTCGTCCTGCTGAACAGGATAATGAAGGAAAGGGCGAGTTCTGAGCCGGGCAGTGAATTCCTCAATTACCTGCTCATCATGGAACTGTTCGTACTGCTGTCACGCGCTCTGAAGATGGAATGGGAAAACAGCATAAAGTTGAAAAGTTCCAAGCTCAAGGAGCTTATCGGCATAGCCATAAATTACATCCACAACAATTTCGAGCGCGATATCTCGCTGGGAGATATAGCAAAATACGTTTTTCTCAGCCCGAGCTATTTTACCAGGGCATTCAAGGAAGAGACGGGCATGAGCCCCATCAGCTATCTGCTCAGGGTCCGTATCGACAGGGCCAAGGAACTGCTCGTGGATACAAGTCTCAAGATAAGCGACATCGCGCTGAACGTAGGCTTTTCAAACCAGCAGCGCTTCAATGAGATGTTCAAGAAATATGCCGGCCTGACGCCGCTGCAGTACAGGAAACAAAACGCCAGGTAGTTTTTTCTTATGACAAAAAACATTCATATTGATCCCGAATTTCAGCAAGTATCAGGAAGAATCGCATCATAGCAGGCATTATTATATATACTAAACAGTTGGATCTTTATCCGGCGGCATATCAGACAGCAGACGGCGCGATATGCAGGGCTGTTGCCGGCATGACGCCGCACGCAGCCGAATGGGAGGGATGGTTCATGGCCAATGAAGGCACAAGGGCAAAAGGCATGACGATGACGCAGAAAATACTGGCCGATCATGCCGGACTCGATAGAGTGGAAGCTGGCCAGCTTATCAAGGCCAGGCTCGACATGGTCCTTGGGAACGACATAACAACTCCGGTTGCCGTGAAGGAGTTCAGAAAGATCGGCAGGGACCGGGTGTTCGACAAAAATAAGGTAGCGATCGTTCCTGACCACTTCACGCCGAACAAGGACATAAAGTCGGCGGAGCAGGTTAAGTTTATCAGGGAATTTGCCCGTGAGATGGGCATAGTGAACTTTTTCGAGGTAGGGCGCATGGGCGTCGAACATGCCCTTTTGCCTGAAATGGGCCTGGTGGTGCCCGGGGACGTGGTGATAGGGGCCGACTCGCACACATGCACGTACGGCGCCCTCGGGGCATTTTCCACCGGCATAGGCAGTACGGACATGGCAGCCGGCATGGCGACGGGTGAGGCATGGTTCAAGGTGCCTGAAGCCATCCGCTTCGTGCTGACGGGCAAGCCGGGCAGGTGGGTCAGCGGAAAGGACATTATCCTGCACATCATAGGCATGATAGGCGTCGACGGTGCGCTGTACAAGTCCATGGAGTTCACGGGGGACGGGCTCGGACATCTTTCGATGGACGACAGGTTCTCGATGGCAAACATGGCCATCGAGGCCGGGGCCAAGAACGGGATCTTCGAAGTGGACGAGAAAACCATCGAGTACGTGAAGGAGCATTCCAC
>DGEQ01000116.1 GCA_002386045.1 Hungateiclostridiaceae bacterium UBA3922
ATATCACCCCTGACTCCAGCGTCTTTTTTCGATCACTCTTATCGTTAGGAAAAGGAATACCGCGGTAAAGCTCAGGTAATACACGACGGGACTGAGCCCAAGGATGCCCCTGTTGAAGTCGTCGTATCTTGACAGGATCGAGAACCAGCTGAGCACTTTCGCAGCAAATCCGCCGACCAGGGTGCTTAGACTGTCCGCCAGCCGCATTATCAGGAGTGACACGTAACTGATTATTACGGCTATCACCTGGTTTTCAGTCAGTGATGAAGCAAAGACACCGACGGCGATATACGACGCCCCGAGAAGCAGGAACCCGATATAGCCGCCTACGAGCTGGGTCGTGAATTTAGCTCCGAATGCCACCATTACGATCGGAAATACGAACGTGAGTGCCGTCATTACAAAGAATACAAAGTATACGGCGAGGAATTTGCCGATGACTATCGACGTGATGTTCACAGGAGAAGTTATAAGCAGCACCTCGGTGCCGTTCTTGCGGTCCTCGGCCAGGATCCTCATGGTAAGGATCGGGATAACGACGATCAGTATGGATCCCATTTTGTCGAGGATATTGTTGAAAAGGCCGTAGCCATACTTGAAATACTGCATGAAGAATATCGACGTCAGCAGTATGAACAGGCCTATGAGTATATATGCCATAGGGGAATAAAAATAGGATTTGACTTCTTTCCAGAATATCGCTTTCATATATCAGCCGACCTCCTTTTCCTCTGTCACGATCTGCAGGAATATGTCCTCCAGGCTCATGCTGAGGCTCTTAAGTTCGATTATGGGATAACCGAGCCTTGCCATGGCAAAGAACAGCGGTTTCCTTATATCGACGTCCTTGTCCGATTCGATCACGTAGGTCGTCGTATCGCTGTCCCTGCTCGATGTTGCCTCCACATACTTGACCCCGTATATCTCCCTTATGGCATTTTCCACGGAACTCCTGGGCCCCGATATCGTGGCCGTCAGCTTCGAAGCCGAGCCGAGGCCTTTCGACAGGTTTTCCGGCGTGTCGATGGCCGCGATCTCTCCCTTGTTTATTATGACGATCCTTTCACATACGGCGCTGACCTCAGGAAGGATGTGTGAGCTGAGGATGATGGTATGTTCCTTTCCAAGGGCCTTTATTAGCTTCCTTATCTCGATGATCTGCTTAGGGTCGAGGCCGACGGTGGGCTCGTCAAGGATAAGGACTTCCGGGCTCCCGACAAGGGCCTGCGCAAGGCCGACTCTCTGTTTGTAACCCTTCGACAGGTTCTTGATGAGCCTGTTCCTGTGGTCCCCTATCTTCACAAGCTCCATTATATCGCTTATCTGGCTCCTCTTTTGCTTCTTGTCCACCTTTTTCAGGTCAGCCACGAAGTTCAGGTAATCTATGACAGTCATATCCATGTAGACAGGCGGCTGTTCAGGCAGAAAACCTATGCGTTTCTTGACTTCCCTGGGTGATTCCAGGATATCGTACCCGTCCACCTTCACAGTCCCTTCGGTGGAAGGTATGTAACCTGTTATGATGTTCATCGTGGTGGATTTCCCTGCCCCGTTCGGGCCGAGGAACCCGAGTATTTCACCCTTGTCAACGGTGAAACTGATGTTGTTCACAGCCGTTATCTGACCGTATCGCTTGGTCAGGTTCTGTATTTCTATCATGTTTTTCCCTCCTGTGACAAACGTCTCTTGACACAAAGCGCCAAATACAATTATGAGAGAGACATATTAATAAATTGTGAACAATTTGTTAAAAAGCATCCACGATTTATGAAAGCCAAAAATGCCCCGTAGAGGACATTTTAAGGCTCCACTAATTATATATTTTTTATTATGTCATTTCAAGGAATTTTTTATCAGCTGCTGCGCCGGGACATGAACAGGCTCGTCAGCACCGGGGCCAGGAAGGACAGTCCGCCTGCGATCATCCACTCGTTCAGCCCAAGCGGTACCGTTTTGAATATGTTCTGCAGGAAAGGTATGTATACGACGCCAAGTATCATGATCAGCGAGCATATCACGGCAAGGACGAGGAACATGTTGTTGAACAGCGGTATCCCGAAAATGTTTCTTGTCTCCGATTTGCACTCGAACACATGGATCAGCTGGGAAAGCACCAGCGTGACGAAACCCCCGGTCCTCGCCAGTCCGACATCGGCGGTATACCAGAGCAGCGAAGCAAATACGGCAAGAGTCGCCAGTCCGATCATGACTCCCCTTGCAATTATCAGCCCGGCAAAACCGTGCGCGAAGATACCCTCTTCGGGATCCCTGGGCTTTCGTTCCATTATGTCCTTTTCAGGCGGATCGAATCCCAGTGCCACCGCCGGCAGGCCGTCAGTGACGAGGTTGACCCACAGTATCTGTATGGGCAGCAGGGGCACCGGGAGCCCGGCCAGCATGCCCAGGAACATGGTCAGCACCTCCCCGAGGTTGCATGAAAGCATATACCTTATGAACTTCCTTATATTGCTGTATATGACCCTTCCCTCTTCTATCGCGGCAACGATGGTGGCAAAATTGTCATCCAGCAACACCATCGACGAAGCTTCCTTTGTGACATCGGTGCCGGTCCTGCCCATTGCTACGCCGATATCTGCCTCCTTGACGGCAGGGGCGTCGTTCACGCCGTCCCCTGTCATCGCAACGACGGATCCGCTCTTCCTGAGCGCCCTTACGATAGCCAGCTTGTGTTTCGGGGATACCCTGGCGTAAACAGTTGTGGTCGCCGCAGCCTCCTCAAGCGACGCCATGTCCATCCTGTCCAGTTCCTCGCCGGTCAGGACCGTATCCCCTTCCCTGTATATGTCGAGTTCCTTTGCTATCGCCATAGCGGTAAGCTTGTGGTCCCCGGTTATCATGACGGGCCGGATGCCTGCCTTTTTGCATTTCCTGACGGCTTCGGCCGCTTCGGGCCTGGGCGGGTCGATCATTCCCAGGAGTCCGGCAAAAACCAGGTCGGATTCAAGACCTTCCCTTTGATGCCGGCCTCTCCCGAGCTTTTTATATGCGACAGCTATCACCCTCAGGGCCCCGGCAGCCATCCGGTCATTCGCCCTGAGGATGGCAGACCTGTCCGTGTGGTCCATCTCCCTGACCGTCCCGGATTTCTCCAGCCTGCTGCACTTTTTCAGCAGCATGTCGGGCGCTCCTTTCGTGAACAGGAAGGCCTCCCCATTGCGGTCCGTGCATACCACCGACATACATTTCCTTTCCGAGTCGAAGGGGATCTCGTCTGTCCTGCGGTACATCCTGCCAAGTCGTTCAATGTCTATACCTGCTTTTTCCGCTGCCTCCATAAGCGCCGTTTCAGTAGGGTCTCCAGTAAACCTGCTTTTCCCGTCTGGGGGCCGGGACCTTCTTATGAGGCTCACCGGCAGGAAAGGCTTTTCACCGGCGGCTGCTGACGGGACAGCATTATTGCACAGGGCAGCTATCTCAAGGACCCTCCTCAGGCTCCTGTCCGACGGATCGAGCGCTCTGCCGTTAACAAGGAACGGGCTTGCATCGACCCTGTCCGCAGGCCTTTGATATCTGTCAGGATGCCCACTCGATCTGTCAGGATACCTCCCGGCAGTCTTCCCATCCACCGCACCTCGCGGCCGTGCCTCGTCAGCCGCCTCGATCGATCTGCCGTCGGCATAGATCTGCCTTACAGTCATTTTATTAAGGGTCAGCGTACCTGTTTTATCGGAGCATATGACCCCTGCACACCCGAGGGTCTCCACCGCCGGAAGCTTCCTTACAAGGGCGTTCCTCCGCAGCATCCTCCGGACGCCCAGCGCCAGCGAGACGGTCACAAGGGCCGGGAGACCTTCAGGCACTGCCGCGACCGCGAGACTTATCCCGGAAAGCAGCATGTTGAAAACATCCTCGCCGCGTATTATGCCGACGCCGGCAACCACCGCGCATATCGAAAGGCAGCCGGCCGCAATGACCTTGCCCAGCCTGTCGAGTCTTTTCTGGAGCGGCGTCTGTTCTTCTTCTATGTTCTGTATCATATCCGCTATGCGTCCCATTTCAGTCTTCATGCCAGTAGCCGTCACCAGTGCCGTGCCCCTGCCTGCCGTCACATTCGTGCCCATGAACACCATGCTGTTCCTGCCTGCCCTGCGGGGTTCCCTGCCGGGCGGCAGGGCGGCCTTCTCCACGGGAACGGATTCACCTGTCAGCAGCGATTCGTCAGCCTGGACATTGGCAGCCTCCAGCAGTACTGCATCAGCGGCGACCCTGTCCCCTGCCTCGAGGACGATGACGTCCCCCGGGACTATCCTGTCTGCAGGCACACTGGTCCGCTTCCCGTCCCTTATGACTTTGGCCTCAGGAGCGGTAAGGCTTTTGAGGGCTTCCATCGTTTTTTCGGTTTTGTATTCCTGGATAAAGCCAAGAACGGCATTCAGAACGACTATGGCGATTATCGTGACGGCTTCTGTCATTTCGCCCATGAACGCTGAAATCGCGGTGGAGATCATGAGTATTATCACCATTATGTCGGTAAACTGGCTGAACAGCAGCTTTATGGGCGACACTTTCTTTTTCTCAGTCAGTATGTTCGGGCCGTACTCCTCAAGCCTCCTGCCGGCTTCCCTGCTGCTGAGGCCCAAAGCCGGTCCCGCTCCCCGGGTCATGCCCGCAGCTTCAGATGTCTTCATCCGGGTATCCTGCATCTCCTTCAGGCTGTTCGGCATTTCCATCCGTGTGCTCTGTCCGCGCAACGAGGTCCCTCCTCTTTTTCCGTCCGGATAGTCGGTCTATGTCCTATAACTATTCAAAAGCGGCATGGATTAGACCATGCCGCTTCATACGGAAAAATGCCGATTTTTTATTGATCAGGCCCGGATCGTGCAAATCGTCCTTTCATTCTTCGTATACTTCGCTGACCCCATCGATCGACTGCAGGTCATTCAGCGTCTGCGGATCCAGCGAGCCCCCCGGCAGCTTCACAAGCAGCTTTATCCTCCGGGTGTTGTCCTTGCCCTTGTACAACTGGATATTCCTGATCTCGATATTGCTTTTCTCAAGCAGGCCGGTCACCATGCCCACCTGGCCGCTGGCATCCACAGACTCGATGATGATGGTCCTGTACCTGTTTCTCCTCGAGAAGCGCCTTTCAGCCTTTTTCAGTGAAATGAGGGTGATGAATACGAGTATCGTCGCCACTACGGCTCCCAGGTAAAAACCGCTCCCGACGGCAAGTCCGACACATGAAACAGCCCACAGGCTCGCCGCCGTCGTCAGTCCCCTGACATTGACGCCGTCGCGTATGATGGTGCCGGCGCCAAGGAAACCGATGCCGCTGATCACCTGGGCGCCCAGCCTCGCAGGGTCTACCGCTGCAATGGAATACTTCCTGACCATGTACTCTGAAGTGACCATGACCAGGGCTGCTCCCGCACATACCAGTATATGCGTCCTGAA
>DGEQ01000127.1:0-833 GCA_002386045.1 Hungateiclostridiaceae bacterium UBA3922
CTCCTCGAATCTGTCAGCATCCCGACGAACCTTCCCAAAAGGCCCGTGGATGCCAGCACCGTCATCTGCCTTTTCATGCCGTCCAGGTGGTCGTTGAACCACCAGGCGGAGCCGAACTGTATCTTCCCCGGGATCCCTCCGCCCTGGAAACAGCCGGCGATAACGCTTACAACTTCATTTGCCGCGGGATTGAGGCAGTACAGTATCGTTTTCGGGATCCCTGCCGCGGAGTCTATCCTGTCCAGCAGCCTTGCCAGCGGGCGGGCGAAAACAGCATCATCGATGGCGTCGAATCCCGTATCGGGCCCCAGCTGTCTGAATCGGCGGGTGTTGTTGTTCCTCATGCAGCCCATGTGCAGCTGCATCACCCACCCAAGTTCGCTGTAACGGGCCCCCAGGAATACGAGCAGGTTTGTCCTGTATTTGCTCACTTCTTCAGCTTCCGGTATCCCGCCTGACATCACCTTCTCAAAAATCACTGCCGCCTCTTCGTCGCTGCATTCCGCGTATTCGGGCGGCTCGAGCGAATGGTCCGACAGCCTGCAGCCCCTGCTGCTGAAGTATGCCATCCTGTCGGCAAGGGCGTCTCTGAAAGCATAATAATCGTTGATTTTCTTTCCGGCTGCCTTTTCGAGCTTCGCGACCCATTGTGCGAAACCCTGCCTGTCGATATTCAGTGCCATGTCGGGCCTGAACGTCGGCAACACCTTTACGCCGAACTCCCCGTCGGCGGCGATCTTTTCATGATATTCCAGTGTGTCGGCGGGGTCATCGGTGGTGCAGATGACTTCCACGTTCGAACGCTTTATGAGTTCCCTGGCCGAGAACGAGTC
>DGEQ01000127.1:996-3907 GCA_002386045.1 Hungateiclostridiaceae bacterium UBA3922
CAGGTGCGTCCAGTGATACAGCGGATTGCCGATGCAATACGGCATCGTCTCTGCCCATTTCATGAATTTCTCCCTGTCATCCGCATCCCCTGTGATGTACCTTTCCTCGACGCCGTTTATCCTCATGGCGCGCCACTTGTAATGATCGCCGCCAAGCCATATTTCCGTGATGTTCCTGAACTTTTTGTTTTCCGCTATTTCCTTCGGGTCCAGGTGGCAGTGGTAGTCGATGATGGGCATTTTCGCGGCATACTCGTGGTAAAGGGTGACCGCTGTTTCATTCTGCAGCAGGAAATCCTCATCCATGAATTTTTTCTTCATAAACCAATCTCCTTTGAATCAGTTCGTCTGGCATTTTGCAGATGTATGCGCAAACAACCGCCCTTCAGGCAGGCTGCTGCATGCCATTTGCGCCTTGTACCGCCCGATTCAGTCGCTCAATCTTCTGCTGCGTTCCAAATGCACCTTGCGGACAAATTGCACAGCCGCTCGGTCTCAGCCGCGGCACAGTTTCCTTTCCCGTCCCAACTTGCATCACTCCTGTGCGAACCTGTCCCGGCATGCCCACAGGCCGAGGGCCGGATTGCTGATATAGTAGATTTCTTCTCCGTCGGGCATGGTGTTGAAGCCTTCCCTTAGTTTCACAGGATCATATCGTCCGGTCACTTCGTTAATGTCTGCATACATAAAGCCTACGGACTCAATCTCCTGCCTCGTCATCCTTCCGGGAGCATATGTTATCCTGAAGCGTCCGTCGGATGAGCCATGTATCAGGTGCGCAGCAACTGAAAGGTTGTTCCTGAGGTCTTCATTATCCCTGACCAGCCGCAGTACCTTCTCCCTGCCCACATATCCGTATTTCCTTATCAGCCGGTCATTTTCATCATCTTCGCCGAACTTCCTGACTCCCGGCGCTATGACGACCAGTTCGCCGTCGTCGTCTATCGCCATGCGGGTCCTGTAGACCGCTTTATTGCCCAGCCAGGTACTCCTGAATTCCTTTTCGTCGAGATAAACGACCACCTTCTTCAGCGGCCTGTCCACAAAGGTTATGTTTTTTTGCCTGCTGAGCCTGACCGCTTCTTCGAATACCCGCCGGCCCGTTCCTGCAAACAGGCCATGGATGGCCACTTCGCCGCTTTCCTGGGTCGTGACGGTGAGCACATACATCAGGGGAATGCCGCAGAGGAAATGTTCCTGCGCATAGTCAAACACCCTGCGCACGGGAGTATGGTCGCGCCCCATTATCCTCTCTATCCCGTAGAAGGCACCGAGCATATGGGACTGGTTTATCATGCCGCTGCCGCCGCATCCGACGAATATGTTCTTGCTGTAATTGGCCATCCCCACCACTTCATGCGGCACGACCTGGCCTATCGAAATGATCAGGTCGTATGTCCCGTCCACTATGCGCTTGTTCACTTCCACGTCCACCGGGTCAGAAACCAGCCCGTCGGAAACCTGCGCCACATATTCTGCAGGGACCTGGCCGATCCTGACCACATCCTTCCTCCAGTTGTGGACAATGAAAGCATCATGTGGTATGTCCCCGCCGAAGAACTCATCTATTTCCGCCGGCGTCATGGGCTCATGTGTCCCCAGGGCAGGCATGATATCTATGCGGCACCTGTCCCTTAGCATCCTGTAATAAGCTGCCGTTATTCGCCCCGCTCCTGAGTGCATCCTTGTGAAGTCGGGCGGTATAAGCAATACCTTTTGGGGATAGCCGGCGCTTTTCACGCAGCGTTCAATGCTTTGTTCAAGGGCTCTTTCCAGTTCCTCGTCGCTTATACCTTTATCTGTGGAACAGTCCCTCTTTTTTCCCCTGCAGGCGTCATCGATGACGATGATATCATCCATGACGATAGGCTTTCCAGCGATGCTTCCCATGGCATCACCCTTTCGTTGTAAATGTCCGGCGGCAGTATGCACAGCCGGAAATGCTGCTTTATACCGTTGCCAGTACGGCAATGCAAAAAGAATGCCAGCGACGTCACACGTTATAAGCTGAAGCTGAAGTCTTACCTCCGTGTTCCGTCCAGTTGAAGTGGAAGAACTCGCCGCGCGGTTTATCCACGCGTTCAAACATGTGGGCTCCGAAATAATCCCTCTGTGCCTGCAGCAGGTTGGCAGGCAGGTTTTCGCTCCTGTAGCTGTCGAAATATGCCAGTGCGCTGGACATGGCAGGTACCGGTATGCCGTGCATCACGGCTGTGGCCACCGTCCTGCGCCAGTCTTCCTGGTATTTTTCAAGAATGTCCCTGAAATACGGCGTCAGCATAAGGTTCGCCAGGTCCGGATCATTGTCGTAAGCTTCCTTTATCCTGTGCAGGAACTGTGCCCGGATGATGCACCCGCCCCTGAATATCATCGCGATCCTGCCGAAATCGAGATCCCATCTGTACTCCTGAGCAGCAGCTTTCATAAGGGCGAATCCCTGGGCATAGGAGCAGATCTTGCTTGCATACAGCGCCCGCCTCACGGATTCGGCAAAACTCTTCCTGTCACCGTCGAATGCGCCGGCGGACGGTCCACTGAATACTTTGCCCGCCGCCGCCCTTTCATCTTTTATTGCCGAAATGCAGCGGGCAAAAACCGCTTCCGTTATGGTCGGCGTGGCTATGCCAAGGTCCAGGGCGCTCTTGCTGGTCCATTTCCCCGTACCCTTCTGACCGGCCTTGTCCAGTATCACTTCCACCATCGGCCTGCCCGTTTCCGGATCAGTCTTCGTGAAAATATCGCTGGTTATTTCGATCAGGTAGCTGTCAAGTTCACCTTTGTTCCATTCTGCAAATACTTCATGGAGTTCCTGTGCCGTCATCCCGAGGATGTTTTTCAGAAGGAAATATGCTTCGCATATAAGCTGCATATCACCGTATTCGATCCCGTTGTGGACCATTTTCACATAATG
>DGEQ01000130.1 GCA_002386045.1 Hungateiclostridiaceae bacterium UBA3922
AGATGTGTATAAGAGACAGCGGCTATCCTTACAAGAGCAAAGTCGTTGCAGCATTACTGTGCTTTTTCTTAGGAGGTTTCGGAGTGCACAGGTTCTATGTCGGCAAGGTCGGGACCGGGATCTTGTGGCTGTTTACAGCGGGCCTGCTTGGTATAGGAGCGATCATTGATTTCATATTGATCCTGCTTGGCGGATTCAGGGACAAGGCCGGGATGCCGCTTAAGTAAAAAGGTTTTACTGATTCGGGGAGAGAAGGGCTGTGTGGGCGTCGTAGATCCTGCACGGTCCTTTTTGACTGGTATGCTATAATAAATGATAGCGGGGTGGTCATATGGCAGAACCTCAGAAGAGATTCGTCGAAAGGCGCAAAGGGCCGGATGCAGTGGTAAAAGCCGTATGGTGGACGGCCGGCATAAGCTGACTGCTCTTCATAGCCGCACTGGTTTTTGTCGAAACGGCCAGGCCCGAAGTCGAGACTTTCTTTGACCGCCAGTTCAACATATCGATCAGGGATTACTGGGACGAAAATGCGCTTCTGTACGTGTTCATTATCCTGGTACTGAATTTTGCCGTCTGCACCATGGGATTCATATTCAACATGGCAAGGCACAGGAGGAAGACAGACCGGTTCAACAAGTCCATAATTATCATGGGGCTCCTCTCACTGGCCGGCATACTGTGGTACCTGTTCCGCTGAAGGCGAGAGGCGGACGGCCTCCTGGCAGATGGTCCGATCCGTGCGCGGATCGCATATCGAAGACGAAAATCCGGCTCAAATCAAAAACCATAACTGTATTGACATATCGTGGAACTTTTTTCCGACAGTGTATGTCTATTAAGTGAAACATGTAGTCTTATCGGGGTGCAGCAGGTCGTATGCGCATGACAACAGTAAAAACACGATCGATCCCGGCACTGTTGCTGTCGGTTTTATGCCTGTGCGCCGGCGTGCTCCTGGCTCTTCGGACGGATGCACGGGTCGTCGTCGTGCCGACAGGCGGGAAGCTTTATCTGACAAGAGGCGCCGTATTCAGCTATTATGAGTTCACGAGCAACAAAAGGATCACGGATGAAGAATGGCAGGCGATGCTGAAGGAGGGCAGACAGCCAGCACTGCCCGACTGGACGGGATCGTTCACCGACATCGGAGGGCCCCTGCCGGAGCCCGATTTGAATTACATATGGGGAGAATGACAGAGCGAAAAACTGAGGCCGCCTAACTGAACTGTGAGTTGTACATTTCGGCATATACTCCATTGAGTCCCATCAGCTCATCGTGCGTGCCCTGTTCCACGATCCTGCCGTCCCTGATCACCAGTATGATATCGGCGTTGCGGATCGTGGACAGGCGATGGGCTATGACGAAGCAGGTCCTGCCGCGCATGAGCTCGCGCATCGCTTTCTGGATCTGTTGCTCCGTCCTGGTATCCACGTTGGAAGTGGCTTCGTCGAGGATCAGCATCTTCGAATCCAGCAGCATTGCCCGGGCAATGGTGAGAAGCTGTTTCTGCCCCTGCGATATGTTAATGCCGTCGTCGCTGAGTACGGTATCGTAGCCGTCCGGCAACTGCATTATATAATTGTGTATCCTCGCGGCTTTTGCCGCTGCTATGACGTCATCCTTCGAAACGCCTTTTTTCCCGTAGGCGATGTTTTCATATATAGTACCGTGGAACAGCCAGGTGTCCTGCAGGACCATCGAATACGACAGCCGCAGGCTTTCCCTCGTCACGTCCATGATGTTCTTCCCGTCGATGGAGATAGTACCGCTGTCCGGGTCATAAAACCTCATCAGCAGGTTTATGATCGTCGTTTTGCCGGCTCCTGTCTGGCCGACGATGGCAACGAGCTTTCCTTCTTCAGCTTTTATGCTGAGGTCCCGGATTACCGTTTTTTCAGGTGTGTAACCGAAGCTCACGTTTTCCATCACGACCTCGCCGCGCACGTTATCCAGGACCACTGCGCCTTCCCTGTCTTTTGGCTCCGGCTCTTCGTCGATCAGCCTGAAAACACGTTCGGCTGCCGCGAATGAAGACTGGAGTTCGCTGAGTATGTTTGCCGTTTCATTTATGGGTCCCGAGAATTTCCTCGAGTACAGTACGAAGGAAGACAGGCTGCCCAGCGACAGGCGGCCGAACAGGTACAGCAACGCGCCGAACATGCTGACCAGGGCCAGCGACAGGTTGTTTACAAGGTTGATGGAAGGTCCGACCATGCTGCCGTAGTATTCAGACCTGTAGTACGCATCCACTGCTTCCCTGTTTTCCTCGTCGAACCTGCGGATGACCGTCTTCTCCTGGTTGTATACCTTGATCGTCTTCAGCCCTGTTATGATCTCCTCGACAAAACCGCTCAGTTCGCCCAGCTTGGCCGAGCGCAGCCTGAACAGCGGGCGCACCTTGCTGGTCATATATTTCGTGAGCAGTATCGAGGTCGGTACGGTGACTGCAAATACCAGCACGAGGATAGGCGAAATATATATCATCATTATGAGTGAGCCCACCACGGTGAACAGGCTCGTGAAGATCTGGAGCAGGTCGTTCGACAGTGAGGCGTTGACCGTATCTATGTCATACGAGATGCGGCTGATGATCTCACCGGGCTGGTGGCTGTCGAAAAACCGCACCGGAAGATCCAGCAGCTTGTTGAACACGTCGCTCCTCATCTGGAATATCACCTTTTGGGTGAGGCGGATCATGAGGACGGACAGTATGTATGACAGTATCGATGACAGTATGTAGAAGACGACCATCAGCGCACAGTAATAGAACACCCTTTCAAAATCCACCGCGCCGGGCTGTGTCCCTATGGCGTCGATCGCGTTTCCAGAAAGCAGCGGGCCGACGAGGGCCAGCAGGTTGCTTGATATGGAAAGCAGCAGCGCGAGCAGTCCGTACCACTTATAACGGTAAAGGTATTTCCAGAGCCTCGACAGGATCCTGAGCGTGTCTTTCATGGTCAGCTTCCGCTTTTCACCTGACTGGGCCTGCATGTGCATCGGACTTGTCCCGGCTCCATGGCGGAAGCCGAAACCGCCGGGACCCCTGAAACTACCGGGACCGCGCAACGGCCTCACCTCCCATCTGGAGCTCGTATATCTCCCTGTAAACCCCGCAGTTTTCGAGGAGTTCCTCGTGGGTACCGTATCCCAGCATCCGTCCATCTTCAAGTACCAGGATGCGGTCGGCGTGCATGATCGAGCTTATGCGCTGGGCGATTATGATAGTGGTGGTTTTGCCGAAGTTTTCGGCCAGCGCTTTCCTCAGCAGCGAATCGGTCTTATAGTCCAGTGCGCTCGATGAGTCGTCAAGTATCAGTATCTCGGGATCGGCGGCCAGCGCCCTGGCGATGAGCAGCCTTTGCTTCTGCCCTCCGCTCAGGTTGGAACTCTTCATCGCGAGCATATGTTCGTATTTCAGCGGCAGCGCCTCTATGAATTCACTGGCCTGCGCGCAGGCAGCGGCCTTTTCTATCTGTTCCATGCCGATATCGCGGCCGAACGCTATGTTTGAGGCTATGGTATCGGCAAAAAGGATGTCGTTCTGGAACACGACTCCGAATTTCGTATGCAGTTCGTCCGGAGGGATGCTGCGGATATCGGTCCCCGAGATCCGGATCACGCCCTCGTCGGGATCGTACAGCCGCAGGAGCAGGCGGATGATGGTGCTCTTGCCGCTGCCGGTGGCGCCGATGATCCCCAGTGTCTCACCCTTGCGCAGTGCAAAGCTGATGTCCTCGATGGTGTTTTGCCTTTCATCCGCGCCACCGTCGTCACGGGTGCCGCTGTTCCGGGCGGCGGCACTTTTCCGGGTTTTGTCCCTGTGGTATGAGAATGTCACGTTCTCGAAAGTAATATGATACTCGTTGGCCGCGTGGTCTGTCGGTCCGACGACAAGGTCGTCCGGGGTCTCAAGCACTTCCCGTATCCTTTCGGCTGATGCGGTCCCCTTTGAATACATCTCGAACATCCTGGTTATTGAAAGCATAGCATTCAGGATTATCGTGAAATACGTCAGGAATGCGATGATCTCACCGGACTTCGTCAGGCCGGCATTTATCCTGAAAGCGCCCACTATGATCACCAGGGTCAGGCCAAGGTTGAGCAGCAGGTTCATCGAGGGGTTGGTCAGCGCCATCGTGACCCCGGCCTTTGTTTCGTTATTCACGACTTCCTGGTTTACATCGCGGAACCGTTCTTTTTCATAAGCAGTTTTGGACAGCGCCTTTATGACGCGTATGCCTGCAATGTTTTCGCGGACGGTGCGCACGAGCCTGTCTATGGACCGCTGGGTCTCGGAAAACAGCGGTATGCCCTTCTTCGATATGAGCCAGATCAGCAGAGTGATGAAAGGCAGCATCAGGACAAGCGTGAGCGACAACACCGGTTCGAGTGCGAGAGTGACGATGATGCCGCCCAGCAGCAGGATCGGCGCACGGACGCCGAGACGCTGCATCATGCCGATCATCCGCTGGATATGGTATGTATCGTTTGTAAGCCTCGACTGCAGGGACGGGATCGTGTACTCGTCCACCTGCCCGCAGGACATGTATGATATTTTTACGAACAGGTCGTGCCGGATCGCTTCGGTAGCGTCCCGGGCGACCCTGGAAGCCATCCTGTTCGCTATGACATTCGTTATGAATGCGAAAACAGCACAGAGAAACATGATGCCTCCCCATGAGAAAATGAGCCTGACATCGCGAAGCGGCACGATGTCATCTATCGTATATGAAAGGATCCAGGGTATGAGAAGATCCATTATCGTGCCTGTGAATTTGATCGTAAGACCGAGGAGCATTCTCGGGGCATAAGGCTTCAGGTATGAAAGGATCATTTTCATAGGTCATCTTCACATCCTGCGCTTACCGAAACTCTTTTCATCATAACGTTTTACCTGTGGTCTTGTCAATGAACCGCGGGCAGGCAGGGCCGCGGGAACAGCCTGAA
>DGEQ01000073.1:0-301 GCA_002386045.1 Hungateiclostridiaceae bacterium UBA3922
CGACAGGCCGTACGGAGCCGATCCTGCATACTCATTTGACGGATAACGCCGGTTTTCAGACTGATTGGAGGTGTTTTTCATGCATGATGCCCGCGAAAAAATGCTGAGGGAAATCCAGGCCCTTGAATTCATGGAGATAGAACTCAACCTTTATCTCAACACTCACCCGTACGACCAGCAGGCGCTCACGATTTTCAGGAATACGGTGCAGCAGCGCAAGATGCTGCGTGACAATTATGAACGCATGTACGGTCCGCTGACTGCCTGCGCAAGCAATTCGTTCCCGTGGCCCTGGATCGAA
>DGEQ01000073.1:571-1518 GCA_002386045.1 Hungateiclostridiaceae bacterium UBA3922
CTTGAGAAGGAAGGACTCGGCGGATACTATGCCGACCATGACAGGGGCATATATCCCGTGAACGGGGACGGTGTGCCGTTCACTGCCGCATATATCGGTGTCAAGGGCGACCCGGTAGCCGACCTCGTCGAGGACCTTGCCGCGGAACAGAAAGCCCGCGCGACATACGAAGGTCTCATAAACATGACGGACGACCCGGACGTCATAGATCCGCTGCGCTTCCTCAGGGAACGCGAAGTGGTCCATTTCCAGCGCTTCGGCGAAGCCTTGCGCATTGTCCAGGAGAAGCTCAACGAGAAGCCGTTCTATGTAAAGAAACCCGATTATGCAAAGGAAAAACCTCTGTCCAACGTGAGCCCGGCGGCAAATATCGGCCCGGGGTCCAACGTGGGTCCTGCGGCCAATGTAAGCCCGGCAGCCAACGTGGGTCCAATGACCAACGTGAGCCCATTCTCCAACGTCAGTCCCGCAGCAGAGAAAAAGAAGAAGTAAGCCGCTTGCAGTAGGCCACATGGTAAAAGCAAAACTCGCCGTTTTCATGAACTGGCGAGTTTTTTCATGCAGTCCGTTTCCATAAGTTCATCAACGTTGGATGCCAATAAATCTCAGCCCGGATCATTCAACCTGAAAGTAAGCGAATATCGGCCCGATAGAGGTTCTTCTGGCTACCCTGTAGTTTCCTTTCGGTAAGGGCTTAGAGTCTTTCAGCAATATATTGAACGCACCTTTTCCCCCATGTAGAAATATTGGAATTTTTACAGCAGGATCGACTGTCAGTTCACAATATATATCGGTTACGTCATACCACTTGCCGCATCTTTCCTTTTCAAGATAGTATGGAGAATCATAGTAAATATTGTCGTCGTTATTATTTGTTATTACACATACCAATCCTGGCACATCTGGTTTTAACTGTACTGTAAAATCCACGTTCGGAGCCTCATATG
>DGEQ01000073.1:1729-23392 GCA_002386045.1 Hungateiclostridiaceae bacterium UBA3922
ATAATACAGCATAATGAAATAATAATGACCGCTTTTCTTTTCATTTTCACCTCATCCCCCTTGCTTTACAGACACAGTAACGGCTTCCGTATCGGCCTGGTCCTCCACAAAGTATCTGAGTACGTTCATATATAGATGACGTTTTGTAAGCATTCTTGTTCCAGGAATTAAAAAAACTGCATCCGTTCCAGAAAAATACGCACGCTTTTGACAAATATTCCCCTTTACATATCGGCCCGGCCGGTATTATAATTAAAACAGAACATATGTTCGATGGCAAGGGTATGGTGGCACTCCTCAGCAGGAGGTATTCCTCCGGGGTTGAGGAATGTCATGCATTTAAAACGTGTGGTGACATTCCTCAGTCACGCGTGACACTCCTCAACCATAAAAGAATACCCCCGGCGGATGAGTGTCGCCGTACCTCTGTCCGAAGAATGCCATGCATTTGGAAGGTACGGCGGTACTCATCATGACCAGGGTGATTTTGCACAGCGATCTGAATAATTTCTACGCGAGCGTCGAATGCCTCTACAACCCGGAAATACGCTCGCGCCCGGTGGCCGTGTGCGGCTCCCAGTCCACCAGGCACGGCATCGTGCTGGCAAAAAACCAGGTTGCGAAGCAGTTCGGCGTAAAGACGGGCGAGGCCATATGGGAAGCCAGGGCCAAGTGTCCCGATCTCGTCATCGTAAGGCCGAACTACGTGCGCTACCTCAAATTTTCCATGATGGCCAGAAAAATATACGAGAACTACACGAACCTGGTAGAAGCCTTCGGCATAGACGAAAACTGGCTCGACGTGACCGAGAGCACGAGGCTGTTCGGTTCCGGCAAGAAGATCGCCGACGAGATCCGCAGGAAGATAAAGTACGAGCTCGGCATCACCGCCTCCGTCGGGGTCAGCTTCAACAAGGTGTTTGCCAAGCTCGGCTCCGACATGAGGAAGCCCGATGCCACTACCGTGATAACTCCCGAGAACTACAGGGAGATGGTGTGGGGACTGCCCGCGGACGACATGATATACGTGGGACCTTCCACGCGCAGGAAGCTTGCCGATATCGGGATAAGCACCATCGGGGACCTGGCCTGCGCGCCGCCCGGGTTCCTCGAGAGTCACCTGGGCCAGTGGGGGCGGACACTGTGGATATTTGCCAACGGGTATGACGATACCCCTGTCACCAGGCTCGACTTCCAGCCGCGCATAAAGGGCGTAGGCAATTCACTGACCACTCCCCGCGACCTGTGTACCGACGAAGATGTGAAGATCCTCACTTACGTGCTGGCCGAAAGCGTGGCCGAGAGGCTCAGGCGCCACCATCTCAGGGGAAGGACAGTGCAGATATGCATTCGTTCGAGCGACCTGGCCTTCATCGAGAGGCAGGGCAAGCTCCCGCACCATACCTGCACATCCTCCGAAATAGCTGAAAAGGCCCTGGAAATATTCGCCCGTTCCTGGGACTGGTCCAAAAACATCCGGATGCTGGGCGTAAGGGTCACCGATGTGGTCATGGGAAACGGATACGAGCAGCTTTCATTCTTCGACGACGGGAAGAGGCTGCGGCGGGAGCGGCTCGAAGCCAGCATAGACCGCATAAGATCACGTTTCGGGCATTATTCCGTGCAGCGCGCAGTACTCCTGAAAAGCCCGGAACTCAACGCAAACCCTGTTGAGGAGAACGTGATCCACCCCGTATCCTTTTTTCGCTAGCCGCCGTCCCATGCCGGCATCGCTTCCACGCGGCCTGCCCATGCGGCAACAGGCGGCCATAAGTCATGTGCGAAACCCCAGGTATCCTGAGTCACGTATGAAACCCAGGTATCCTGGTGCAGAGTACAGGCATGATGCCGAACTGCGCCAAAGCCGCCAAAAATAACGTGCACCGCATCACGCAGCAGAAGGAGGTGTTGGAATTTGGCCAAGGTATTCGTCGAAGTAATAGCGAAGTTTACAAAAGACGGACAAAAAGTGCCCCTGATAATCAAATGGAAAGACGGCCGGAGTTTCGACATCGACAGGGTGCTCGACGTTCGCCGGGCGGCTTCACTGAAAGCCGGAGGCCAGGGCATAAGGTACAAGTGCAGGATAAACGGCAGGGAAACCTACCTTTGGCTGGAAGACGACAAATGGTTCGTCGACAGCAAGGCATGAAAAAATCCGGCCGTAAGGCAGGATATAACAAAGCACGGCCGGAAAGCCTCCCCGGCATGTTCAGGAAGTCATTTCCGCACACCGGGGCTCTTCCGCATGCTTCTCCACCAGTACCCTGTATGAAGACAGGTCCACGTCCTTCGCCGGCCTGGGTTTGCTGAACAGGTATCCCTGGGCCGTGTCGCAGCGTTCTTTCACCAGGAACTCCAACTGGGCGCTGCTTTCCACTCCCTCTGCGGTCACGGTGAGATCCATGCTGTGAGCCAGTGATATCAGGGCCTTCACGATCTTGGCCTGGTTGGCGCTGCTCGTTATGCCGTGGATGAAAGTCTTGTCTATTTTCAGGTTGGTAATGGGCAGCGCCTTCAGGTAATTGAGGGAGGAATATCCTTTCCCGAAATCGTCAAGCGATATGCTGAAGCCCGCATCTCGTATACGTTTCAGGATGCCCGTCGTATGCTCGAGGTCCTGCATCGCGAGGCTCTCGGTTATCTCAAGCTCGAGCCATTCCGGCCTTATGCCGGTTTTTTCGACTATGTCCATGATCTTCTCGAATATGTCCTGCTGCTGGAATTGTCTTGCCGACAGGTTCACGGATATCTTCAGGTCTTCATGTCCCTCGTCATGCCATTTTCTCAACTGGGTACAGGCAGCGGTCATCACCCATTCGCCTATATCCCCGATCAGGCCCGTCTCTTCCGCTATGTGGATGAATGCTTCAGGCGTGACCCAGCCCATATTTGGGTCCGACCATCTTATCAGCGCTTCCACGCTCCTTACTCTGCCGGTGGCCAGTTCGATCTGCGGCTGGTAATACAGGACGAACTCTTTCCGCTCCGCGGCCTTGCGCAGATGGTTCTCGATCTCCATGCGCTCCATGATCTTCATGTTGAGTTCGGGGGTGAAGATCTGGAAATTGTTCTTCCCCTTTTCCTTGGCGCGGTACATGGCGGCGTCGGCGTTTTTCATCAGTTCCTTCAGGTCTGTCCCGTCGTTGGGGTAGATCGATATCCCTATGCTGGCGGTGACGTAGAATTCGCGGTCGTCAAGCTTCCAGGGCTTTTTGAATATGTTGAGCAGTCTCGATGCCAGCTTGTACACTTCGTCCATGCTGCTTATATTCGTCTGCAGCATTATGAACTCATCTCCGCCGAGCCTGGCGATCGTGTCGCCCTTCCTCAGTTTCTGCCTGAGCTGCTCGCCCACCTTGAGGAGGAGTTTGTCGCCGAAGGTATGCCCCATCGTATCATTTATTGTCTTGAAATTGTCCAGGTCAAGGAAAAATACGGCTATGCCCTTGCCCTTCCTCCGCGCGTTCGCTTCGGCAACGCTGAACCTGTCCATCAGCAGCGCCCTGTTGGGCAGCCCCGTCAGAGAATCGAAGAAAGCAAGCCTGTGTATTTTTTCATCGGCAAGCTTCTGTTCGGTTATATCCGTGATGGATCCCGCCACCCTTATGGGATTGCCCTCTTCGTCCCATATCGCCATTCCTCTTGTCCTGATCCACTTTATGTCACCGCTTCCGGTCTTTATCCTGTATTCGACCTGGAGATGTCTGTTCTGAGGTTCCGTTATGTACCTGTTCAGGCTTACCACGAATTTATCCAGGTCTTCCTTCAGTATGACGTCGAACCACTTCTCGATCGTCAGGAAGTCTTCACCTGCCTCGATGCCAAGTATGGCCCGGGCCTTTTTGGACATGAAAAGCCTTCCGTCCTTGCCGTCCCAGTCCCAAACACCGTCGTTGACCCCTTCGACCGCCAGCCTGTATCGCTCTTCGCTTCGCCTCAGGTCGTTGTCCCTGGCGTTCAGGTCGTCGAACTGGAGCCGGAGTTCTATCTCCTTGGTCACCAGTTCACGGTACAGCGATTCGAGCTCCTGGTAACTTTCAGCAAGCCTCGATTCCGTATTTTTGCGGTCCATGATGTCGATCCCCATCGCAGCCACGTACACGGGGACATTCCCGGTGTCGTTTATCATGTCTATGTTCCAGAGGGAATAGATTTTCCTGCCGTTTTTCGCAGTGAAGCTGATTTCTTTATTATGTACGATCGTCTTTTCCGTCATGGCTTCACGGATGATCCTGCCGAGTTCCGTGTCCGCGCCCAGGAGCGGTATCTCGTCGATGCTGCGTCCGACCACATCTTTCCTGCCGTAACCTGTCATCTCCTGGGCAAACTTGTTGAATATCAGCACTTTCCCTTCCAGCGAAAAAATAAGTACCATTGTCTTGGCATTTTCGATTATCGCTTCGGAAACCTCGCGCTGCAGGTACAGCTTCCTGTCGCGCCTGGAAATGTAATGCTTCACTGCAAAAGCAAGCAACAGTCCCAACAGCAGCACGGAATAAACGATATAGAAGACCGTCTGCGTCTCGGCGATCGCGATGAACGATAATGTTACTGCCTGCATTTTTCCCCCTGGAGCCAATAAACTGGCTTTGCAAAATATCTATACATCTTGATTATATAATTTTTTTGAATAATTTCCAACATCTTTATATTATCGTAAACCTGACACAACAATGTGATCTTAGTACTATGCAGCACTTCAGCCGGGAAGCTGCTTCCTGTACTCATCATTGGAAACCTGGTCCATATCATCCACGATACCCTGTTTGTCGATCTCGTTCGTATAGAATCCCCTGTAATCATGGTACCCGCCCAGGTCCTGCGGACTGTCGGACGAACCGTATTTCATCAGGTCGTTCAGCTGATCCATGCCCTCATGTTCGTCATCTTCCTGCCTGTTGAGGTATTTCTTTCCGAACGGCGCGTCCAGTACGAGTTCTTCATTCGGCCTGTCTTTGTTCTGCCGGACCGATCCTTTCTCAAGTTCCTCCTGGCACTCGAGGCACATCCTGGCATATGGACGCACCTCAAGCCTTTCGCGGGAAATGTCGGCTCCACAGCCGGCACATATGCCGTAAGTGCCCTTGTCTATCCTTACAAGGGCTTCCTTTATGTCCTTTATTATGTTTTCCCCGTGCACCTTGAGCGCGTTGTTCATCTCCAGGTAGAACAGTTCCGTCCCCTGGTCGGCAGGGTGATTGTCGTAGTTCGACAGTTCGCCGGTCGAATACTTGTCCTGTTCGGCCTCCCTGTGGCTTTTCATCAGTTCTATCGTGTCTTCCGTTTCATCCAGCATTTTCAGCAGCATCTGCCGGTAGTGCTCAGCTTCCTGTCTGTTCATTTCATCCTCCCCGATTCCTGAGATTATTCTCTACGATCCTCGCGATTTCATTTATGAAATCCCCTATTATGGGCAGGTTCCACCGTACGATCTTCTGCAGCACATACAGCAGCAATGCGGCCAGCAGCGTAAAGCCGACCGATGCGCCGAACCCCCTTGCCAGGCCTGCGAGGAAATTCGAAAAAAACACCCTTTTGGGATTTTCAAGATAGCAGACATATTCCCTGATCCTTGACTTTTCCAAATCCTTCACCAGCCTGTCTATCTTGTCTGCCAGCTTATTGAAACGCTTTTTGCTGATGAACACGGAATACCACCTCTCAGGGCCAGGAGCAGTCTGCTTGAGCAAAACACATTTGCAGGCAGAAAAGTAAAATCGCCTCTTTTCTATTTTTTCAGAAGAGGCGATTTTTATTATGTCAGATTTTATGATGTATCATGTCGCCGGGAACTCACCCGGTCAGTTCATCAAGCACTTCCGCCAGGAGTTTTTCATCTTCGACCGTACGGACCATTACCTCCCCGATGCGGACCGGGAGCACGAAATTGAGTTTTCCTCCCTTTGCCTTCTTGTCATGTATCATTTCAGCATAGATACGCCGCGGATCCATCCCGACGGCCCGAACCGGAAGCCCGGCTGCTTCCAGGGTCTTTTCCGCTTCTTCCGTTACGGGACTGCTTACCATGCCCAGTCTCTGCGCCAGCCTGAACGCCCCTGCGATCCCTATGGATACGCATTCGCCATGGAGAAGCGAAAAGTCCGATACAGTCTCGATGGCATGGCCGATCGTATGCCCGAGGTTGAGTATAGCCCGCAGCCCGCTTTCCGTTTCATCCTGTTCCACGACGCTCTTTTTCACGGAGCAGTTGGCCTTTGTGACATGCCTGAGGACGGTTTCGTCGAATTCGAATATCCTGCGCATGTTCTGCCGGATGTAATCGAAAAATCCTTCGTCCCTGATCAGCCCGTGCTTTATGACTTCGGCGAGCCCGGCCCTGAGTTCGCGCAGCGGCAGCGTACGCAGCGTATTGATGTTGATGTATACGAAACGCGGCTGGTGGAATGCCCCAACCATGTTCTTGACGCCTTCGAAGTCCACCCCGGTCTTGCCGCCTATGCTGCTGTCCGCCTGGGCCAGGAGACTCGTCGGTATCTGGACGTAGCTGATGCCGCGCATATACGTGGCGGCTGCAAAACCGGCCAGGTCACCGGTCACTCCTCCGCCGAGCGCAGCTACCACGGAGCCCCGGTCGAATCTCTCTGCCGCCAGTTTCCTGTAGATGTCCTTCACTGTATCGAGATCCTTGCTCTTCTCTCCGGCTTCGAATACATGGCTGCATACCCGGAAACCGGCTGAGGCGAGCTCATCCATGCAGGTCTTGAGATACAGCCTTCCGACATTGCTGTCGGTGACGATCATCACGCTGCCTAACAGCCCGGCCTCCCTGAAAGCATCCCCGATCCCGGCAAAATCAGCCGCTATATATATTGGATAGCTTCTTTCGCCAAGCTCTACGATTATTTTGTCCATGCCTTTCCTCCCTGGCTGTTATATGCGCCGGACTGTGAATGTCACGTTTTCACCGTTTATGCTCCAATCCTTCGAGTACCCTTCGCCTGTTGAAGGATGCATGCTGTCAGCGAGAACTTCTTCACTTATAAGTTCCTTGTTGCGCTCGATTATGCCGCTGATCCTCGTATTGTCGCCATAGTATACGGTTATACGGTCCTGTACCTCGAAGCCGGCTTCTTTTCTCATCGTCTGCAGCTTGCTGATTATCTCGCGCACGAAGCCTTCCTCTATCAGTTCTTCCGTCAGGTTCGTATCGAGCACCACGGTTATTTCGCGTTCGGTCTCAGACACGAATCCCTCCTTCTGCACGGTTTCCACCAGCACATCCGACAGTTCGAGAGTGACATCGCTGCCTTCGATGCTGAACGTTACCTTTCCGTCCCTGTTGAAGCGTTCCATCAGTTCATTGCCGTCCGCCGCGGACAGGTATTCGCCGATTTTCGGCACCAGTTTGCCGTACTTCGGACCGACCGTCCTGAGCTGGGGTTTGAACCTGTACGTCGTGAAGCCCGAAGCATCGCGGGTGAATACTATCTTCTTAACGTTCAGTTCATCCTTCACCAGGTCCGCATACATTTCGGGCAGTTCTTCGCTGTCCTTTATGAACATCGTGCCTATAGGCTGGCGGTTCTTGATGTTCGCAGTGTTCCTGCAGGCGCGGCCAAGCACGACATACTTGAGCACCTTATCCATGTTCTTTTCAAGTTCTTTGTCGATGAATCCTTCTTTGACCGCCGGGAAGTCGCACAGGTGCACGCTTTCAGGCGCAGACTTGTCGACGCTCCTGACAAGGTTCAGGTATATCTGTTCGCTCATGAAAGGGACGAACGGCGCAATGGTCTTCGAAAGCTCCACAAGTACTGTATAGAGCGTCATGTACGCATTGATCTTGTCCTGGGTCATATCCTTCTGCCAGAAGCGCTCCCTGCTCCTCCTGACATACCAGTTGCTCAGTTCATCGGTGAAGTCCTGTATTTCGCGCGCTGATTCGGTGACCCTGTAATTCTCAAGGTACCTGTCCACGTTGCCGATCAGCGTATAGAGCCTTGAAAGGATCCATCTGTCCATCACCGGCAGTTTGTCATATTCCAGCCTGTATTTCGTGGGATCGAACCTGTCTATATTTGCATACAGCACATAGAACGCGTACGTATTCCACAGTGTGCCCATGAACTTCCTCTGGCTTTCGCTGACCGCCTCTTCATAGAACCTGCTGGGAAGCCACGGAGCACTGTTGGTATAGAAGTACCAGCGTACTGCGTCGGCTCCCTGTTTGTCCAGCACCACCCAGGGATCTATGACGTTCCCCTTGTGCTTGCTCATCTTCTGCCCGTCCTTGTCGTTGACATGCCCCAGGACGATTACATTTTTAAATGCAGGTTTATCGAAAAGCAGCGTCGATATGGCAAGCAACGTGTAGAACCATCCCCTGGTCTGGTCTATCGCCTCGCTGATGAAGTCTGCAGGGAAATGTTCCTCGAACATCTCCCTGTTCTCGAACGGGTAATGCCACTGTGCAAAGGGCATCGCACCGGAATCGAACCAGCAGTCTATGACCTCGGGTACCCTTTTCATGCGCCCCGAGCATTTCGGGCACTTCAGGTATACCTCGTCTATGAAGGGCTTGTGCAGTTCGATGTCGTCAGGCACGTTTTCTCCCATTTCCTTAAGTTCGGCTATGCTCCCGACAAGGTGGTTGTGACCGCAGCCGCATTCCCAGATCGGCAGCGGGGTGCCCCAGTACCTCGTACGGCTCAGGCCCCAGTCGACGACATTTTCGAGGAAGTTGCCCATGCGGCCTTCCCTGATGTTGTCAGGCAGCCAGTTGATGCTGTTGTTGTTCCTGAGCAGCTGCTCTCTCACTGCAGTCATCCTGATGAACCAGGTATCCGCCGCATAGTAAAGCAGCGGGGTGTCGCATCTCCAGCAGAAAGGATACGAATGCTCATAATCCACGACCTTGTATACCAGGCCGCGTGACTTGAGATCTTCTATGATCAGCGGATCGGCCGCCTTGACGAACATGCCCTTCCAGGGTCTGACCGCCTCCACGAATCCTCCCTGTTCGTTTACAAGCTGTACGAACGGCAGATCATATTGCCTGCCTACCTTCGCGTCGTCTTCACCGAATGCCGGCGCCGTATGGACTATGCCGGTGCCGTCGCCGAGCGATACGAAATCGTCATGCACCACGTAATATGCTTTTTTGTCCGGCATCACGAAATCGAACAGCGGCTCGTACTCCATCCCGAAAAGCTCCGAACCCCTGTGGCTCCCCGTTACGGTGTAATCGCCTTCAAGGACGGTCGACGCCAGCGACTCGGCGAGTATATATGTTTCATCGCCGCATTTCGCCCTGATGTATGTCTCATCCGGGTTGACCGTAAGTGCCACGTTCGACGGCAATGTCCACGGCGTCGTGGTCCATGCCATCAGGTACACGCCGGGCTCGCCCTTTACCCTGAACTTGACGTAGATCGACGGCTCCTTGACGTCCCTGTACCCCTGCGCCACTTCGTGGCTTGAGAGAGATGTGCCGCAGCGCGGGCAGTAGGGCACTATCTTATGTCCCTTGTAGAGCAGTCCCTTGTCCCAGATCTGCCTCAGCGCCCACCAGACCGACTCTATATATGAATTGTTGTACGTGATGTAGGGATCCTCCATATCGGCCCAGAACCCTACACGTTCGCTCATTTCCTCCCATTCGCGCTTATACTTCCATACGCTCTCCTTACACTCCTGAATGAACGGTTCGACGCCGTATTCCTCTATCTGCGGCTTTCCGTTGATGCCGAGCAGCTTCTCAACTTCCAGTTCGACTGGCAGGCCATGGGTATCCCAACCCGCCTTGCGGAGTGCGTTGTAGCCTTTCATGCTCTTGTATCTCGGGAAAAGGTCCTTCATGGTCCTCGTGATCACGTGTCCGATATGCGGTTTCCCGTTCGCCGTCGGCGGACCGTCATAGAAAGTGAAGGTCTTGCAGCCTTCCCTGAATTTAAGGCTCTTTTCGAATATTTTATTTTCTCTCCAGTATTCCAGGATTTCCTTTTCCCTTTCGACAAAGTTGAGATCGGTAGATACCTTTTTATACATGGCTTCCTCCTTGTTACACCTCTGTGTTCCGTTTTCCGTTATAATCAAAAAGCTCCCGTCCCGCACAAAGGGACGAGAGCATAACAACTCACGCGTTACCACCCAATTTACTGCCGCCATTCCCCGGCCGGTCCTCAGTACACAGACAGGCGCGCATCAGCACCTGGTATGCTGCGGCAGTCACTCATTGCCACTTTAACGGCGTGGACCGGCTTATCATACTCGCAGTCCGAAACGGATCCGCTTTCCGACAGCTACTCCCGGAGGATTTTCAGGAACCACCGCTGCGGACTTCCACCGAACGTCCGCTCTCTGTAAGCGTCCCGGCGCCCTACTCGTTCCGTTCATCGTATTTTCAACTGTTCAAAATTTTGAATAGCATTATACAACAATGCCGCCCGGCTGTCAATAAATCACTCTTCTTCTTCTTCCTCTTCTTCGCCATTCTCCTCATCGAACATCTGCCTGAGGAGTTCAAGCTGGGACATGAGCAGCATCTCGCACCTGGATTTGAACAGGCGGAGTTTCTTGTTTGCTTCCTCGTACTCCAGCTTTATCTTGACCACTTCCTGGTTCGCGTCGTTGATCAGCTTCTGGGCTTTTATCTCAGCTTCCCTGATGATGTTCTCAGCCTTTTCATAAGCATTTTTCTTTATCTCTTCACCGGTTTGCTGCGCCACGAGCAAGGTATTCTGCAGCTGTTCCTCCATCGTCTTGTAATGCTGGAGGCCTTCGTTGAGCAGCGCCAGCTTGTCCTTGAGTTCGACGTTTTCCCTTATGTATGCGGTGTAATCCTCGATTATCTTATCAAGGACATCATTTACCATATCCTCGTTGTAGCCCATGAAAGACTTTTTGAAAGTCAGGTTCTGCAGGTCATTGGGCGTGTAATTCATGGTTCGCTCACCCCTTGTTTACATAAATCGCAACATTATCCGCAAAACTATATTCCGCAAAATGGCAAGCAGTATAAATGCTATCAGCGGCGAGAAATCAAAAAACAGCCGCCCCCCGGCAGACGATCTCCTGATGATCGTCCTGATGGGCATCAGAACCGGCTCCGTGATCCTGTACAACAGTATTACCACCCTGTGATCCCTGTTTACAGGCAACCATGAAATGACGACCCTGATCAGCAGTATCAGTTCCGCCGCATCAAAAACCAGCCTGGTCAGCCTGTAAAGAAAAAACCTCATTGCATTCCTCCAAGCCTGATGACAGGCGGGTCATTTCACCCACGGGAATGTGGCCCTGGTCCTGAGATCATCCCTGAAGTTGCTCATGATGTCCACGTTGCTGGGCGCGATCATGTAAATGCCCGACGAAACCTTCTGGATATCGCCGTCAAGGGCGTATACCGAGCCGCTCAGGAAATCGATGACACGCTGCGCCGTCTCCTTGGTGAGGCCTTCAAGATTGACGACTACCGGCTTTTTGCTCTTGAGCTGATCGCACACTTCCCTGGCGTCGTCAAAGGAATCAGGCTGCATTATGACGACTTTGAACTGATTGCTGGAATGGATATTTACTACCTTGTTGCTCTGGGTTTTCCTGGTGAATGTCTGGAGGTACTGAGGAGGCTGATACTTCTCTTCCAACGTCTCTTCCTCAAGTTCCTCTTCTTCCTCTTCCGTTTCCCAGCCCACCAGATTGAGCATTTTGTTGAGAAGCTTTGCCATTCGTATATCCCTCCGTTTTTCTTTCGTTAACCGGCTCTGTCCTGCTGAACCGGCAAAAGAAAGCGAACCGTGCTAACCTATGCGTTTTCCGAAAATGACCGTTCCCGGTCTTATTATATTCGCTCCCTCTTCTATCGCAACTTCAAAATCGTTGCTCATTCCCATAGAAAGGTATTCCATACTTACATTATCAATATTTTCCTTTCCGATGTCAATAAGCAATTGCCTGAGACGCCTGAATACCCACCTCGCCTCCTCGGGATCGGGGACCAGAGGCGCTATCGTCATCAATCCCTTTATCCTGATATTTCCCATCCTGCTGACTTCCTTCACGAAGTCGAGCGTCGTTCCCGGTTCTATACCATACTTGGTGTTTTCGCCGGCCACATTGACCTGCACGAGGACATCCATCACCCTGCCGGCCTTTTCTGCCCGCCTGTTTATCTCATTGGCAAGCTCGATGCTGTCCAGCGAGTGTATCATGCACACCCTGTCGATTATGTACTTCACCTTATTTTTCTGCAGGTGGCCGATCAAATGCCATTTGCACTCTATATCCATTATATCGGCCTTTTTCACCAGTTCCTGAACCCTGTTTTCCCCGAAATCGGTTATCCCGCATCGGAATGCCGTCCTTATGCGTTCGGGATCCACGGTCTTGGTGACAGCAACGATCTTTATCCCCGCGGGATCCCTTCCCGCCCTTGCGGCTGCGGCCGCTACCCGATGGCGCAGTTCGTCGATGTTCCCGGTTATGATGTCACGATCTCCCGTCATTTTATTATTATTTCACCTTCTTCTATATTGTCCGGATTTACAAGATAGATATTATAAAGACCCACTGTCTTTTCATATTCGCCTTCCGGTGTCCTGATGATCGCATATTCTTCATCACTGCAGACGATCTCGACTTCCCTGCTGACGGCGATGTTGCTCTTCACCAGCATTATCCTGCCCCTGGAACCGTCAGCGGTGATGTCCCTGAGGCATTTGAGCGGTACCTTGAGCCCTTCCTCGGTTTTCGTTATGATGTCGGCATCCACCATCCTCTTGGCTGATAAGACATCAAGACCTCTGCTCATCCTGACTATAATTACGACCCTGTCATTTTCGGCTTCTCCGATTTTCACTACAGTCGCAGGCGCTTCAAAATCCATGCTTCTGACGCGCACCCTTACGCTGTCCCCTTCTTCCAGCTTTTTTGCCCTGCCTGCCGGTATGTCTGCCGCCATGTACATGTCTATGCCCTTTATGATCTTGGCGAATGGTTCATCCCTTTTCACATTCCGTGTGTCGGCATCGAGCGACGCGCATCTTTCCCGGATGTTGTCCAGTTCAGCCACCGTGAGGTCCATTGCCCTGTCGGGAGTCAATATTCCATCGTACCCGTCGATACTGTATGATACTATGCCTGAAGTATTCGTCCTTATCTGCACCGTGTTTTGCTGTATCAGGTGCTGTATGGACGTCTTTCGTTTCTGCAGCGAATTTATATATTCGTCCGTCGTATTTCCGGCCGCTATCTCGGCCTTTTTTTCGACCAGGCCGCGTATCTCCGTCCTCTTCTTCCCCATTTCCCGGAAGCTTTTCGAGTTGCATGCGGCGATCAGTTCCCTGACCTTTTTTCCTATCTCGTCATCGAGCTTTGCCAGGTCGGCCGAGAAAAACTCGCTTTTTTCAGCCTGCTCCATCCGGGCTTTTATTATTTTCGCATTTATTTCTTCTATTTCCTTCAGCAGTTCGTCGGATTCATCGCCCATCACCATGGCTATCGTGCTGTATGCGGCCGCCTTTTCGCCTTCATTTATTTCCGGGATGTATATGCCGTCGATGGATGATGGTTTCAGCAGTACCTCGTTCCTGATCAGTATCGCCTGCGAATGTACATACTCCTCGATTATACCGTTCCTTATCACGTCCTGGGCGATGTGGTTCCCCGAGACCCAGTTGAGGAGGGCAGGGACATAAAGGGCCGTGAACAGCATAAGGAACGTGCCCACGGTGATCCTCCTGTATGCCTTCTTCCTCCCGGAAGCCGCCTCTTCCGGGCTTATTGTCCTGCCGGTCGGGAACTCGACCGTTTTCTTATCTTCTTCCCTGGTGTATTTCCTTCCCATATCCGTTCAAAACCTTGCGAGGTTTCTTTCCTTCATATATTTCAGGGCGATCATGATGCCGAGCTTCACATGCTCATACACCAGTCCTCCCTGCATATATGCGATATACGGGGGTTTGAGCGGCGCATCCGCACTCAGTTCTATCGAGGATCCCTGGATGAACGCGCCTGCGGCCATTATGACCTTGCTGTCATAGCCGGGCATGTCCCACGGCTCGGGAGTCACGAAGGAATCGACGGGCGATCCTTTCTGGATCCCCTGGCAGAACGCGATCATGCTTTCAGGATCATTGAAGCGTATGGCCTGTATTATGTCGCTCCTTTTTTCCGCAGGTCCCGGAGAAGTCTCAAATCCCAGCCTCTGCATGAGCGCAGCGGTGAACACCGCTCCCTTGAGGCTCTCGGCCACCACGTGGGGCGCCATGAAAAGCCCCTGGAACATGAGCCTGTTATTTCCCAGCGTTGCGCCCAATTCCTTGCCCAGACCGGGCGTGGTCAGCCTGAAAGCTGCATTCTGTACCAGTCCCTTTTTCCCGGCTATATACCCGCCGGCCGGGACCAGTCCGCCTCCAGGGTTCTTGATCAGCGAACCTGCCACAAGATCCGCGCCTGTCTGCGTTGGTTCTTCCGTCTCGGTAAACTCCCCGTAGCAGTTGTCCACCATGACGATGGCATTTTTATTTATCCGCTTTACTTCCCCGACAGCGCTCCTGATGTCATCGATACTCATCGAAGGTCTCCATTCGTAGCCCCTGGAGCGCTGTATAAAGACCATTTTAGTCCGCGGCCCCATGGCCGTTTTTATTCTGTCGACGTCTATACTGCCGTCTTCCAGCAGGTCCAGCTGCCGGTAAGTTATCCCAAAGTCCATGAGGGATCCGGCGCCTTCGCCCCTGATCCCGATCACTTCCTCCAGCGTGTCGTATGGTTTCCCGGTAATGGAAAGCAGTTCATCCCCCGGCCTGAGATTGCCGTACAGGCATATGGCTATCGCCTGTGTCCCTGATACGATCTGGTGCCTGACCAGCGCATCTTCTGCGCCGAATACTGAAGCGTACACACTGTCGAGCACTTCCCTGCCCCTGTCGCCGTAGCCGTAGCCGGTCGTCCCGCCGAAATGCGAGTCGCTGAGGCTATGCTCCTGCATGGCGGCAATTACCTTGTATTGATTGGCTTCCCTTACGGATCCTATTTCCCTGAAGATGTCACTGACTTCATTTTCGATTTCCATGGTCAGCCTGATGATGCTCTCATCGATCCCAAAGGTGTTTTTCAGGAAGTTCATGTAAAGTATATCCATACGTACCTCTCTTTTGTGATCTATTTATGCCGCGCATGGTTAAGCATTCAAAGCAGGAAATTTTCCCTGCATATCCATTTTAGCGCACAAAGGTGCTCAAATCAAGCAGCAAGGCCATTTCACGCGGGTACCCGGGCAATGGGCAGAATATTCGGAACAAACGGAAGGGTGCGGTCGTCCGGTCAGCCATCAATGGAATGCAAGCGGTATAGCAGATGCTGCCGGGTCATGAAGTCCGAATGAGGCCACAGGAACTTCAACCGGCAGCACGGACGCTGCTGGCGCTGGTCCCGAGCCACGGACGGCGAGTGAAGCGCCCTCATTGGAACGAGTGAGTCGGCATGCATCTGCCCGTGAAGCATTCCCGGATGGTGGACCGGACGACCGCACCCTTCCATTTTGTGAAGTTTTTCAAGTTTTAGGCTATTTCCATGGCGATTTTATCGTTTTGCGTATACATAATCCCGCCTCACCCGTTTTACGTTTACTATAAGTCGCTAGAAAGCCGCCTTTTCCTTGAATTATGATACTAAAACTTGAAATTCTTCACACAGAACCGGTTTTCTGCAAAAAGACGTAATACTGAGGCCTTCGATGGATTTCAGGATATGATCGCTTCAGATACTGACGCGGCTGCCTGCTGAGATCGGATGTACAGATACCGTTGATTTATGTGTCATCCTGCGCTAACATTGAGATAATACGCTTTACCGGTGAAGACGATGAGACTTGCCCTGGAAATAAATGCCGAAGACTGCGGCAAAACAGTCAGACAGCTTCTCAAAACCAGGCTGCACTTATCGGAGAGACTGCTCAAAAAACTCAAGCAGTCCGGCGGGATATTGCTCAATTCAGCCCCGGTCCATGTAAATGCAAGGGTGACCGCAGGCGATATCCTCGAGGCCCTGATTGAATTCGACGAGCAGAACGAGGATATCATACCAGAGTACATGGACCTCGATATAATTTTCGAGGATGAATGCCTGATTGCAGTAAACAAGCCGCCGGGAGTCGTCGTGCATCCATCCGCGAGGCATTTTACGGGTACCGTGGCCAACGGCCTCATGCATTACCTCCTCTCAAGGAACAGGAAGACGCTGATACGTCCCGTGAGCAGGCTTGACAGGGACACTTCCGGCATCCTGGTATTCGCGCTCAACCCATATGTGCAGCACATCCTTGCCCGTCAGATGCAGGACGGCGTTTACCACAAGGAATACCTCGGTATCGTGCATGGTACGTTTTCCTCCGCCGGCGGGACAATAGACATGCCCATCGAAAGACTTCCCGGCAGCATCATGCTCCGGCGCGTTTCAGCGGGCGGTGCCCCATCGGTGACCCATTACGAGGTGATCGAACAGTTTGCCGACTGCGCCTTGTTAAGGTTCAGGCTCATCACAGGGAGGACTCACCAGATAAGGGTACATTGCCAGGCCGCAGGCCATCCTCTCCTCGGTGATACCCTCTACACACTGCCCGAGTATGAAAACAGGCACACCGGGCTCATTGGCAGGCAGGCCCTCCATTCCGCCCATGTCTCGTTCACCCACCCCGTTTCAGGCCAGCCCGTGGTACTTGCGGCGCCATTGCCGGATGATATGACCCGGGTGCTGGAAATATTAAGAAAATAACTCCTCCCATTTACTGTATTTTCCATATATGGTATCATTATGGCAGTTCTACTATCCGGGAGGAATCCATATGGAAGTACTAAAGGAAAGATATTCGATCACTGAACTTGGCGAAATGCTCCAGTTATCCGATCACACACTGAGATTTTATGAAAAGGAATGTGAGCTGGAAGTTCCCAAGGATGAAAGAGGCAGGCGCTACTACACCCCAGAACTGGCAAACACGATGTACAAGATAAAGCTGATGCGCAGCGAAGGTCTCGAACTGAAAGCCATAAAAAAGATACTCCAGCAGGACCGCATGTTTTTCCCGCCCCCGGCAGCGGACGACACCACCACGTCCCTTGCGCCGCCTGCAGGCAGGGAAATCGCATCCGTCCAGGCAATACTGGATGAAATAGGCAGACGGCTTGCAAAGGAAATAAGCTACGAACTGGACAGCACCCGCGAACATCTTTCCAGGGAGATCGCAAAAAGTAAGCTCGAAATCGGCGCCTGCGTGGAAAACAGCATCCGGAGGCTTGAAAACAGGATGGAGAAACATTACGAGGAAGTGGACAGGGCACTGCTACGATGGAGGAAAAGAAACACAGGTAATATCATAAAGAGGATGTACTACCGCATTTTCGGGGTGAGATAACGGCCGCGTCAAAATCTGCGGGTATCAAAGGACCTGGCTTATCTGCCCGGAATTATCAGGGCATGCAAAAACACCACCTATATCCAAAGTGGTGTTTTTCGTTCTGACCTGATGCGGGAAGTCCTGGTTTTTGCTGAAACCCGGTACACAGTTTCAGCCGACTTTCATGTCAAGCCGCAGCTTGTCCGCGACCATTGCTATGAACTCTGAATTTGTAGGCTTTCCTTTGCCGTGGCTGACTGTATATCCGAACAGGGCGTCTATGGTCTCGACCTGTCCCCTGCTCCACGCGACTTCGATGGCATGCCTGATGGCCCTTTCGACCCTGCTTGGCGTGGTGTTGTACGTGCGTGCGATCGAAGGATACAACTGCTTGGTTATGGAATTTATTATATCGAGATCCTTGACAACCATTATGATAGCATCACGCAGGTACTGGTATCCCTTAATATGGGCCGGCACACCGATCTCGTGCATGATATTCGTGACTTCTACCTCGAGATTTCGCTGTGATGGAGCCCTGTAGGTCGCCTTGACGTCCGAGACATAATCTGACCTGATGATAGGGCTGTGATTCGAACCCTTGAGCTGCCTTATGCGTGATACGAGAACATCCATATCGAACGGTTTCACTATGTAATACTCGGCTCCCAGCGCCAGGGCCCTCTGGGTTATCTTGTCCTGTCCCACTGCAGAAAGGACGATGAAAAGCGGTCGCTTTTTCATCTGCGTAGTCCGCATCTTTTCCAGCACACCCAACCCGTCCAGGTGCGGCATGATTATGTCCAGGATCGCTATGTCGGGCATTTTATCGATGATCAGATCACAAGCTTCATTGCCGTCTTTTGCCACACCAACGACCTCGATGTCACCCTGGCTGTTCAGATATTCGGACAGGATCTCACTGAATTCCTTATTGTCATCCGCTATGATGACCTGGATCTTGTTATCCGGCAAGTGAACACACCCTCCATTCCATACAAGTTTTTTACTGATGTTTCCATTATATTTTGTCTTTTTATTATAATCAAGTATTATTTTATCATCGCCTTCCATTTTTTAAGTATATCTCTTTATTTTTGTCACAGAAAACCCCTGTTTTAAGCTGTTTCGCCGACATATACCCGTGCCGGCGCCCCGGGACCCCATGTTTTATTTCCTTGAATTTCCATTTTTTTCCTGTAAGCAGTCTGCGCTGCGTTCATAAGCATCGTTTCTATGAATATCCCATAACCTCTCGTCGGATCGTTTACAAGTACATGCGTCACAGCCCCTACTATCCTGCCGTCCTGTATCACCGGGCTCCCGGACATGCCCTGGACTATTCCTCCCGTGGTCTTAAGCAGCCTCTCATCCGTTATTTTTATTATCATCCCTTTTGAGCCGTTGAGGCTTTGCCTGGAAACTTTCTGGATAACGATATCATACTCTTCGATATTTTTCCCGTCTATATTCGACAGGATCTTAGCCGGACCTTCCCTGATGTTCGCCCTGACTCCCACAGGATATATCCTTCCCCTGAGCCTTCCCATGGCGTCCCTGTCAAGTTTGCCGTATATCCCGACTTCCGTGTTCGCCAGTATCGTTCCAAGATGCCTCCCTTCAGAAAAAACTCCTTTCAGTTCTCCCGGTATGCCCGATCTGCTCATTTTGACTCCCAGTATATCGGATTCCAGTATTTCACCCGTCTTCACCGACATGAGCGTCCCCGTGTCGACATCCGTTATGCCGTGGCCCAGGGCACCGAATTTGCCGGTATCCGGGTCATAAAACGTAAGCGTTCCGATCCCGGCAGTGCTGTCGCGGACCCACAGGCCTATGTGGTACCTGCCGTCCTCGGACGACCTTGCAGGCGTCACCAGGGTCTCCTGTACGGTCTCCCCTGTTTTGAACCTTATTTTCAGCGGTTTTCCTCCGCTCTGCTCTATCGCATCCACAAGGTCGTCGATACTCCCGGCTGCCTTACCGTTTACGGCTGTTATCACGCTTCCGGGCTTTATGCCCGTGTTCCTGGCGGGTACGATTTTCTCGTCGCCCGAGATAACGCTGGATATGCCGATCACCAGGATGCCGTCCAGTTTTATTTTTACTCCTACCGTATTCCCGCAGGCCACAAGGTTTTTATTGGAAACAACGTCCACGTTTATGGTTTTTACCGGGATGACGCCGAAAAACCGCAGGTTGAGCTTCAGGCTGCCGCCCTTGTCCGAACTGAGCGAAACCGGTCTTGACAGCCCGAAGTGGTTATAGGGCCTTTCGATAGTTTTTTCGTCGATTTTCAGGATACCTTCGGTATCAGCTTTTATACTGATGGGAAAAAGACTGCCGATATCGTATTGATACTCTTCCCCTTCGATCAGAACCATTTCACCGGGAACGGTCATGACGACCTTTATGACTGAAACACCCGTTACCGCGATTGCAGCTGACAGCAAAATAAAAAGTGCCTTTATCACAAATGCGGATTTTTTCATCGTTCAACCTCCTGCAAGTAAGTTAACCCTTTGCAAAATCAATTATTCAAACAATTAAATGAACAGAAGGAAAAATGGACAGAAAAGAAAAAAATCCGGCGTATGAGCCGGATTTTGTTGTTTATTTCTGATTTAGCAGGCCGTTCTCGACTTTTTGGCGGTTTTGATCATTTCTTCTGCATATTTCAGCGACGCTTCCGTGGCTTCTCCGCCCAGGAGCCTTGCGATCTCCCTTGTCTTGCCGCCGTCGTCCAGCCTGGTCACTTTCGTCGTGGTCTTTTCTTTCTCCACCATTTTTTCGATCAGGTAATTGTGGTCCGCCATGCATGCGATCTGCGGCTGATGCGTCACACAAAGTACCTGGTGGCTGCGGGAAATGTAGGACAGTTTCTCGCCGACTTTCTGGGCCGCCCGTCCGCTTATCCCCGTGTCGATCTCGTCGAATATCAGCACCGGGATACTGTCGACCTCCGCAAGGATGGTCTTTATCGCCAGCATCACTCTCGACATTTCTCCGCCGGATGCGATACGCGCCAGCGGTTTGAGTGGTTCTCCGACGTTTGGGGATATGAGGAACTCCACCCTGTCCAGGCCGTTGCTGCCGAATCTCCTGCCCGGATCGTCGGGCGCCTCGGCATCGAATCGTATATCTGCCCGGAACTTTACCCTTTTCATCTCGAGGTCGTCCAGCTGTTGCATGATCTCACGCTCGAGCAGGGAGGCGGCTTTCACCCGTTCTTCGTTCAGCTTCCGGGCAGCCTGGTAAAGCTGTTTTTCAAGCTCTTCCATCTCTTCTTCCAGTGCTTTTGCTGTTTCTTCGCTCTTTTCAAGCTCTTCCAGATGCTTTTCGGCTTCCTGGCAGAAACTGTGTATTTCCGGGATCGAATTACCGTATTTTCTTTTAAGCCTGTATATGAGGTCGAGCCTTTCCTCTATCTCGTCAAGCAGTGCGGGATCGTATTCTATGCTCTCAAAGCCCTGCCTTATATCTCCTGCCAGATCCTCAAGCTGGAAAACCAGGTCCTGCAGCCTGCCGTATATTTCACCGTAACTTTCGTCAAGCGCTGCGATTGCACCAAGCTGCACCAGCGATTCGTTCATCGAATCCAGCGCGGATCTTCCGCCCGAGCCGGCAGACAGCAGATCATACACTGAGGCCAGGGTGCCCGATATCTTTTCCGCATTGACAAGCAGGGTTTTCTGCCTGTTCAGTTCCTCTTCCTCTTCTGCCTTCAGCTTTGCTTTCCGTATCTCGTCTACCTGGAACCTCAGAAGATCCATTTTCCTTTCCCGTTCACCCGGATCGCCTGACAGCGCCCTGAGCCTTGTCCTGACATCCCTGTACTGCCCGAGCAGTTTCGTGTATCCTTCCTTTGCGGTGCGGAGGCTCTCGCCGGCGAACGAATCGAGCAGTTCTATATGGCATTCCGTTTTCAGGAGCGACTGGTTGTCATGCTGTCCATGTATGTCGATCAGCCTTTCGCCGATTGCTTTCATGAACGTTGCTGAAACCATTTTCCCGTTTATCCTGCAGGTATTTTTGCCTGACAGCGATATCTCCCTCGACAGTATGATCGTCCCGTCCTCTTCGGGTTCCATTCCCATCTCGTTCAGTATATCCCTTACCCTTTCGGCATCGACACGGAACACGGCTTCTATGAGAGCCTTTTCGGCACCTGTCCTGATGATATCCCTTGATACCCTGTCTCCAAGAACTGCATTGATGGAATCTATTATTATCGATTTGCCTGCTCCCGTTTCCCCCGTGAGCACGTTGAGGCCTTCACCCAGTTCCATGCTTATCTCGTCTAT
>DGEQ01000090.1:0-1223 GCA_002386045.1 Hungateiclostridiaceae bacterium UBA3922
GGAGATGTGTATAAGAGACAGCCTCTGAACTATGCTGCTTTTATCAGCTTTATCTGCTCCTGGGCTATTTCAAGAAGCTTTGGTCTGGCCTTTTTGAGCGTTTCTTCAATTTACGCCATTATACGGACATAACTTCTTAAACTGCTGAAGCACCTAATAATACAAGGAAACCGAGTTTTATGTAAACAAAATTACGTTATTCAATGCGTTCAAGGAAAAATCGCACCTAAAAGTTGAAAATCTACACGCTGAACGCCTGGAAACTTGCCGGACTTCTGGAAACCTACTGGACGCCTCGGACTTGCCGGACTTGGCATATCCAGGGACGTTTCTGTTCTGAGATGCTGATCAGATCTGCTTTTGAAACAAGCTTTATATCGTCCACTGGTTATGGATGATGCCTGACAGTTTCCAGTCTCCTTCATATTCTTCGAACACCAGCCTGAGGCTTTGCCAGTCCATACCTTCGTATTTGGGATCGAACCCTGAGAAGTAGTATTCGACGATGATAGCGCCCGGGTAGGCCTCGAACTGGTTTTCAACGGCGTTTCCATAGGTGAATACTTCATTGTACCCGATCTTTTCAGGATCAGCGAAGTCGTTCGAATAAACGAAGACGTCGTAGTATTCGGCCGGTGTCAGGATGATCTCATCGCCAATACCGTCGTAATAGCCCCACATGTATTTCTTTTTGTCGGTAAAGAAGTTTTTGACCTCTTCTGCCGTGAAGACCAGGTCCCGCTCCAGGTCGACGGAAGTATAGGGAGTGAACCGGAGTCCCTTTTCAGGGTGGACGAAGCCGGAGATAGCCTGTGCGTCTTTTGCCTTAAGGGCCAGGATGACCTTGTCGGAGGTTTCCTTTATTATCATTTCGGCATATTCAGGCTTGATGATGCCGTTTTCATCATAAAGCTGATCCCTGTCGATCCCGTCGGCCGGTGAACCATTGCCGCCGTCGTTCCCGCCGTTATTGTCCGTGCCGGTGCCGGGCTCATCGGTGCCGTTTTTGTCCGTATTGCCATCTGCCTGGTTTTCGCCGTCATTTACCTGGTTCCCGTCTGTCTGCTCCTGCGGGGCCGGTCCCCGGTCCCTTTCGAGTACGTACCGGTCGTAGATCAGCAACGCCGCGCAGACGACGATGGCGCATATGACTATTGTTGCGATGATGTTTTTGAATGTATTTTTCATTGTTGCCATACCTCCTGGTTTTATCGGCTATTACT
>DGEQ01000090.1:1385-6677 GCA_002386045.1 Hungateiclostridiaceae bacterium UBA3922
TTTTATCGGCTATTACTAAGGACGAAGAACATTAGATATTGTTCCATCATATTGCTGCCCTTATCAGGAAGTTCGGCTAACCGGGACAGTTCCGGAGTTATGGTGATCCCTGTTCTGCATATAAGTGCACGCAAAGGTGATGCAATGTTCAGATGCTCCACCCTTTTTTTGACGAAAAATACCCCGGATCGAAAAAGATATGAAGGATATTGACTTAATTTGTTGAATAAATAAATATGATTTCGCATTAGCTGGAGGATCATTGCAAAATTTCAACGAAAGCTGAGAGAAACGCGATGCTTCATGGGAAAAGCACGATGAACAGACATGACCCGGGCAGGCATAGCGCCGCGAAAATGGCGGCCTTCATCACGCCTGTCGTGCTGCTGTTGTGCTTTGCGATAATGGCTGCCTTCGCATTTGCGGCGCCTGAAGGGGAGCATCGCAGCGTGCTGGTCATCCACTCGTATGACCAGGGACTGGCCTGGACTAACAGGCAGAATGAAGGAATACTGAATACACTCGCCAATTCGGAAGAAAGCCTGAATATATACGTGGAATACATGGACTCCAGGAACTACCCGGAAAGAGAAAATCTCGAGCGATTCCGTGAGTACTGCCGTTACAAGTATTCAGACCGGCATATCGATGTCGTCATCACCACCGACGAGATCGCACTGGGTTTTGCGCTGGAAAACCGTGCCGAACTGTTCCTGGATACGCCTGTCATTTTTTCGGGGGTAAGTGAAGCTGTGGCAAAAGAGATGGTCGGCGGGAGGACCGGCGTGACCGGTGTCATTGAGGAGACCGACCCTGTCGGCACCGTCCGGGCGGCCCTGGCGATAAACCCGGGCATAAGAAAAGTATACGTCGTGCTTGATGACAGGGGAAACGGCATCGGGCAGGACGATCCGGCCGTCAGGTCGATCAGGGAAAATGTACCCGGGGTCGAAGTGGCCGCACTCAGCAGCAGTGATGCAGCCGAAGTGCTGGATGTGGTCAGGAAGGCTGAGGATGACAGTATTGTAGTATGTTCGGCGATCACCGCCGGCAATGCCGCAGGCATATCCGGGTTCGAGCACTTTTGCACCGCCCTGAACCGGGAGAGCAGGGTACCCGTCTACCACCTGTATGATATAGGGTTCGGGAACGGCGGTATCGGCGGGAGCATGGTCATGGGCGCATTGCAGGGCGAAGAGGCTGCAAGGCTTGCCCTGAGGGTGCTTGCCGGCGAAGTCGCATCAGACATGCCTTTCGTACGGAAGAACACCACCCGTTACGTGTTCGACTACAAGGTGCTGCAGCGTTTCGGTATAGATACGGACCTGCTGCCTGTGGGCAGCGAGATAATAAACAGGCCCGAATCGTTCCTTGGAGATAACAGGGACGTGGTTCTTGCAGCCGTAGTCGTCATCGTGATCCTGCTTATCCTTATCACCGTCCTGCTGTTTTACCTGAAGAGACTGCAGGCGATGAAAAAGGAACTTTCGAAGAGCAATGCAAAACTGACCGGGCTGTACGAGGACCTTTCCCTTGCGAGCAGGAAACTCAAAAAGCAGTATGATGAACTGGTTGCGGTCCAGAAGGATCTTAGCATGAGCGAGTACAAATTTGAACTGCTCTTTGAAAAAATGATGAACGGATTCTACGTGTTCGAACCTGTATTCAATTCCGTGGGCAAAATCGTCGATATCAGGTTCCTGATGGTGAACCCCGGGTTTTTCAGCAATATCGGCATGGAAAAGACAGTGGTTGCAGGCAGGACATGGCTTGAGGTCTTCGGAAGCCCGAACAGGGACCTGGCGCGTTACCAGAACCTGCTCGATACGGGACGGTCGGAAAGGTTCGAGTCGTACGATCCCCAGAGGAAGCAATACTACCTGGTCGAACCGTTCCTGATCGACAAAAACCAGGTCGGCGTGATATTCGAGAATATCACGGAGTATAAAAAGGCGCTCAAGGAAGTCAGGCAACTCAATGCCGAACTGGAAAAACGCGTGGCCGACAGGACGGCAAAGCTCAGGGAGGCCGTGGCCGAACTGGAATCGTTTGCCTACACGGTCTCGCATGACATGAAATCGCCGATGCGCGCCGTCGACGGCTATGTGCAGATACTTCTCGAGGATTTCGGCGACAAGCTCGACAGCGATGCGGTCCAGATGCTGAACAATATCCGCACCATAAGCAGGGAATCCATCGATATGATCAACATGATCCTGCAGTATTCGAAGACTTCAGCGGCGGTACTGAACAAGGAGCCTGTGGAAATGGAGGCGCTGGTGACGGAAGTATTCAGCGAACTCAGGCTCGGTTACCCGGACAGGGACATCAGGCTGGCCATCGAGACAAGCCTGCCGCGTGTGAACGTGGACCGTATACTGTTCAGGCAATTGCTGCAGAACGTGATATCGAATTCGATGAAGTTCACAAGCGTCAGGGAGAAAGCCATTATAACCGTTGGATGCACTATAACGCAGGACCATTATGTTTTCTACATCAGGGACAACGGCATAGGTTTCGACATGAAGTATTCGGGCAAGCTGTTCGGGCTGTTCCAGAGACTGCACACGTCTGATGAGTTTGAGGGCAGCGGGATCGGCCTGGTTACGGTGAAAAAGATAATAGAGAAGCACGACGGGAAGGTGTGGATAGAGGGCAAGGTCGATGAAGGAGCTACCGTGTACTTCACGCTGCCGCTTGAGGCCTCGGCCCGGTGACCCGGTATGGCAGGTGCAGGCCGGCTCCGACCGTGCGATGCACTTGTCCAGGCTCCCGTACAGGAACCACAGCGGTTTGTATATTTTTGCACAGAGAGAAGAAAGGATGATCGGGATCTATGATGAAGGACAGGCAAAAAACAGCGTTGAAGACCGCGCTGATCTATATGGCTGCAGGCGTTGCCTGGATAATAGTGACCGATAGCCTGCTGAGCCTGATCACGGCCGAAAAGGGTGCATTTTCGTGGATCAGCATCATAAAAGGCCTGGTTTTCGTAGCCGTGTCGGCAGCCATTGTTTACGCACTCGTGCAGGATCTGCTCAAAAGGCTGATGGAACTCGAATTCGATCTGCTCCGGGCAAGCGATGAGGCTGAAAGCTCAAAAAGGGAAGCAGCTACGTCATACGAGCAGTTGCTGGCACTTAAAAAGAAACTGTACGATATGGCATATTTCGACCAGTTGACAGGTCTTCGCAACCAGATGTCGCTCCAGGAGGATGTCGGCAAAGTGATAGGCACCGGCAGCAAGTTCGCGCTGCTTTTCCTGGATATTGACAACTTCAAATACGTGAATGATACGCTGGGTCATTCTTTCGGAAACCTGATCCTGAAGGAGATAAGCAGCAGATTTGCCGGCCTTATGGAGGAGAACTGCGACCTGTACAGGCTTGCGGGCGACAAGTTCATCGTCATCTGCAGGGAAATAAAGGGGATACTCGATATTGAGCAGTTTGCGCTGAAGATACTCAAGAGCTTCAAGGAAGCAGTCGTCGTCGAGGGCAAGTCCTTCTTCCATTCCGTGAGCATCGGTGTTTCCGTGTATCCGGAACACGGGCAGACGTACAGTGACCTGCTCAAATGCGCCGAGATAGCCCTTTACAAGGCCAAGGAGTCCGGCAAGAACAGGATCGTCATATACCGGGAATCCATGGTTTCCACGATACATGAGTGGGTGGAAACAGAGAGGTACCTGAGGAACGCACTGGAAAAGAGCGAGTTCGAACTGTACTTCCAGCCGCAGTACAGCGTCGAGAAAGGCGATATTTCAGGATTCGAAGCGCTTATAAGGTGGAGGAACGATGAAATGGGTTTCGTGATGCCCGGCAAGTTCCTCAAAGTGGCTGAAGATACCAACATGATCATTGCGATAGGGGAGTGGGTGCTGAGAAACGCCTGTATATTCCTGAAAAGATTGCAGCAGGAAGGCTTCGGTGACAGGACCGTTTCCGTGAACGTGTCGAAGATGCAGATACTGCAGGACGATTTTGCCGATTCGCTGCTTGAAATAATCGAAATCGCCGGTATAGACCCGCAAAGCCTTGAGATCGAGGTGCCGGAGAGCATACTGATCGAGTATTACGACCTGGTGACGGAGAAACTGAACACTCTCAAGGATCACGGAGTCAGGGTCACTATCGACAATTTCGGAAAGGGATACTCGGCGCTCAATTACCTGCGGAAACTGCCTATCACGTCGGTGAAACTGGACAAGACTTTCTCCGATATCATAACGATCGGGGAAGAAAGCAGGATATTGACGGATTTCATGATCAAGCTTGCCAGGAGCGCACAACTGCATATCATCGGCGACGGCGTTGAGAACAGGGAACAGTTCGAATACCTTATCCGGAACGGGTGCAAAAGGCTCCAGGGATATTATATAAGCAGACCGCTTCCTGAAAGGGAGGCATTGAGGAAACTGCAGGAGGCTGCAGCCAGGATGGCCGGTGATGCCGATGCGGTCAAAACCGAAGAGTGAGTGCAGGCACCGCAAGCTGGGACACAGTCCTGAAACCGGGTGCAGTTTTCAGATGCGGTGGCCTGGCATGGAGCATCCGGCCGTGGCCGGACTACGTTGTTTTCCTGCCGGGTCTACTTTGCCGGCGCTTCTTCGAGATCCTTGCCTTCACGGATCTTGGAACCTATCCGGGCTTTTTCGACTACCATGTCGATCAGCTTGTTTCTGATTTCGGACGGGGACTCTTCCAGGCCGAAGTATTCTTTCAGTTCCTCCAGGTATGACTTGTTTTCCAGTTCTTCGATATCGACGTGTTTTGACTTGTCACCGCTGCTCAGTATGAACTGTCCCTTGAAGATATAGTTGTCTTCAGTGATGTCGAGGCCCGACATGAGAAGCTGGTCTGTCCTCATAATTACTACCCCCTCTGTAACATTGTATTGGCAATACGGGTCTGATATAACACCGGGTACATGAAGCATGCCGTGATGCTGGTTGGAAGTGCGGATCAAAGCATCATCGTTACTCTTATTGTACCATCTTTTTCACCATTTGAAAACGCTGAATATGTGCACTTCACTGTATTGACTTTTACTTTTTTTATCCTTATAATAAAGCTGTTGCGCGTGGATGTATCAAGACAGGAGCACAAAAGGACTTGATAGGTTCTTTTTATTTGCCATCCTTTGACAAAAAATTAACATGTTTGAAGGGCGCAATATAAAGCAATATATACAATAATGGATTGGTAAGGGAGGGTGCAGGATGTCATTTTTTGAGAGCGCGATTGTTGGTCTTGTCTGCATGGCAGTCGTATTTGTAGTATTGGCAGCTTT
>DGEQ01000037.1:0-5458 GCA_002386045.1 Hungateiclostridiaceae bacterium UBA3922
CCGGTTGCCGCCCTCATCGGAGCGGCTTTTTTATACTACCACGCTGTACCCGTTTTGTCAACCACCTTTTTTATCATTTCAAGTGGTTTCCGGAACCAGGCGGCTAACCTCGGCACTGAAGGATACCTTCCGTCCGGGAAGCGTCGCCTTGCCTCCGTCTTCGGCGGTTCTGCCCGCCGCGGGACAGCTTCTATACTATAGCACCGTACGAAAGGAACGGCAACCCGTACGGGCTGTCATTAAGCCCGTTATACGTGAATTATTTCAAAATCTCTTCCGTATGCTTTCTTTTCTCATCGTATATTCGAGCTTTCTTGACTATGTTGCACGATTTTCGCGAGTTTGATACGTCCCTGCCGGTCGAACCGACCGACATGCCGCCGTGGAACGGCCGGGAAGTGATGTGTCTCAGACATGCTCGGCCTCAGGAAGTGCTTTCTCTATACTTTTCAATATGATGATCTTGTTGCCCTTCCTGTTTACTTTCACTTTGTCGCAAAGGCTTTTTACTATCATTATGCCTCTGCCGCTTTCGATCATGTCTTCCAGGTCCGTGACTGCCGTTTTATGTTTCTTGCAAACGCTTTCAAAATCGTACCCGGAACCTTCGTCCTCTATTATCAGGAAAACGTCACCCTTTTCAGTTGTTCCGGCGTCGATCTTTACTCTCTTGCTTTCATCTCCGTGGTTCCCATGAAGTATCGCATTGACCAGGACCTCGTTAAGGATGACTCTGAAATCGAACAGGACTTCTTCGCATAATTCACCGCAATTACGCTTCAGGCAACTGATTAATTCCTCGACTACAAGCCTGACATTGCTTAATTCACTTGAGATAGTACTGCTGTAAATGCAACGGCTTTTCAATATCTACACATCCTAACAAATATTGTGCAAGCATGTCCGGGAGTAATCCGCCTTATGACATTATCATCGATCCCCATTGATCAACTGTACATTTATATATATCATATGATTCATTCATATAATACCCTGTGTACGCACCGTATAAACACATATGTCGCCGTGCAGAAGCGTCCCCCGCAGACGCGCCCGGCACCTTTATCCCATGAGATCCGACCGGGGCCCCTTTCCGTTTGGGCATACCCTGAGCTTTCCTTCCCGCTGCGATCAGACAGTCGCTACTTGTAGAGCATCGTCCTGAATCTATCGAGAACCTTCCTCTCGAGGCGGGATATGTACATCTGGGAAACGCCCATGCGCTCCGCTATCTCCTTCTGCGTTTTCCTGCCGAAATACCTGAGCCTGATAAACTCTCTCTCTGCTTCGTTGAACTTGCTGATGCTCTTTTCAAGGAAATCCCTGTTCTCTATCCTCTCGAATTCGGCATCATTGTCTCCTACTGTTTCATGAAGCTCTATGTCATCATCATTATATGCAGTCTGGTCGAAGGACTGTATGTTGTACACGTTCCACGACTCGACTATTTCAAGCACGGTCTCAGGCCGGATGTTCAGGTACGCCGCTATCTCATCGACTTTCGGTGTCCTGTTGAGTTCCTGCGCAAGGCGGTCCTTCGCCATGTTGACTTTCTGGTATGCCTCATATATCCGTCTCGGTATCCTGATAGCCGAACTCTTGTCGCGGAAGTATCTCTTGATTTCACCCACAATGGTGGGAGTGGCAAAACTGACGAACTTGAACCCTTTCCCGGGGTCAAACCGCTCTACTGCCTTGATCAGAGCGATGCATGCCACCTGGTAAATGTCCTCGTACTCAACGCCCCTGTTTAGAAACTTTCTCGAAATGATCTCTGCCAGGTAGGTGTACCTGTTCACTATCTCGTTTCTGGCAGCCACGTCTCCGGTTTTTTTGTACAATGCAAAAAGCTCATCGTTGTCTTCAGGCCACTCTGCCTGTGCCGGCTTTTTGACGTTCTGATCCATTTCAGGACTTCTCCTCGATAAATTTAGTCATGGACAGGATATAATCCTTGTTGTCAGGACAGAATTCGACCTCGTCCATAAAGGCCTTGATGATCGCGACCCCCAGACCGTCTTTGTCATCTTCGAATATGCAGCCGGCTCTTTCTATGTTTTTTGATGAGAATGTTATCTTCAGCCTGTTGTCGCCGATCTCGTACAATATCTCGTATTCGGCGCAGCTGTTTTTGCTTACGTTGATCAGTCTGCTGCACACCTCGGATACGGCTACCTTGACATCTTCTACCGTATCGATGTCAAATCCCATCCTGTAGGCGATCCCGGACGCCGTCAGCCTTGCAACGCTCACATATTCCGCCTTGCAGGGCAGTGACAGCGCGATTTTATCGCTTAACTCCATCAGATCACTTCCTCTCACATGCATGTCAGTGGATTATGAACAGTTTGTCCAGGCCGGTGATGACAAAAAGCTTCTTTATGTTGTCTCTGATATTGACGATATGGATGTCCCTTCCATTCTGCTTCGCCTTCTTGAGTGCGCCCACAAACACTCCCAGTCCCGTGCTGTCCAGGTAGCTGAGACCGCTGCAGTCGATCGACACGTCACCCTTGCTGTTTTCGACGACCTGGTATATTTTTTCCTTGAATTGCTGTGCATTATATATGTCTATTTCACCGCTGACAAAAACCTCCGCGTCCTTTTCCGTGTATTCCTCTCTTAAGATCAGTTCACCGGACATATAGGCTACCCCCTGTCTTCGTTATTTTAAAAGGAATCTAAGGAATTCTTCCGCTTTGTCCTGCTGCTGGCAACCGGCAAATATCGCCGCTATCAGGTCTTCTGCGATAACTCCCGCCTCCCTGAGTTCACTGCTGCCTGTCACATAGATGCCGTAAAGGTGCTTTCCACCGGGCTGTCTCCCGCCTGTTCCTTCAGCGTTCGTGCCTGCTCCGCCAGCAGCATCCCCGGCAGGACTTTCGTCGGTCTTTCTTCCCTGCATCGGACCGTCTTCCCCGCCGGATCCCGGCAGTTCGTCGATTTTTTCAACCGCGAGGACCAGGTCCTGGTGGGCAGATACATCAACACCGAGCCTCGGTGCAATCTCATCGAGGCTCATGAATGCTCCCATTTTCGCATACCTTTCGTATGTTGGCCTGTCAAGGATGAATACGTCTATCTCACCAGCATACAGCAGTGTCATGGCCTTCATCTCCATGGCATACTGCTGTTCCCCCGGGCTGTCATCTGACAGGTAGGTCCCGTCGATGCCGGGTTCCTCTATGATCGGTATTTCTTCCTTTATCCTGTCTCCCAGCGTCTCGACCGCATCGTAGTAATATATCCTGCCAAAAAACGCAATGTTGAAATCGTAACTGGGCCTGTTGACAAAACTTCTGATGACCATGACAATGGCAATTATTGCGACTATCCCGACCAGGATGTGATACTTATAATAATGAAGGAAATTATCCGTCTTTTTCTCGTCCAGGCCGAACCTTTTCAGAAAAGTCGCGATTTTGCCGGGCGCTTCCGGCCTGACCTCGACTTCATAACCCATCAGTGTGTTGTATGCCTCGGTTACTGCATCAAAGTCAAATCCGGCCCCCGTAGTGCCATGGCCTGCAGCGCTTTCTCGCGGCAGACCGTTACCGGGGCCTTCGTCTGTTTCATCCGTCGGATCCTGTCCTTCCTGCATTTCGTGGTGCATCTCCTGCCTGTATTTCTTCAACAGGATGGCATATTTCCTTTCGATCTCCGTTCTGGACGCATTCTCCGGAACTCCCAGGATCCTTCTGGCTTCGTCTTTATCCATATGCCACGACCCCTTTGCATATCATGAAAAGTATCGTATCCTAAGCAACCATCTGCCATATATGCCCTGCAGATGCAGGACCTGCATGGAGGGCAGCTAGTCCCTGGGCTTCATCGTGGGGAACAGCAGTATATCCCTTATGGAATATGAGTCCGTCAGGAGCATTATCAGCCTGTCGACCCCGATGCCAAGCCCGCCGGTGGGAGGCATGCCGTACTCGAGCGCATTGATGAAATCGTCATCCATCATACTTGCTTCCTCATCACCCTCTTCGCGCTTCCTGACCTGCTGCAGGAACCGCTCTTTCTGGTCTATGGGATCATTGAGCTCGGAATAGGCATTGGCCATTTCCCGCCCGTATATGAAAAGTTCGAATCTTTCGGTCAGTTCAGGCCTGTCGGCCTTCCTCTTGGTAAGCGGCGACACTTCCACGGGATAATCTATTATGAATGTAGGCTGGATAAGGTGCTCTTCGACCAGTTCCTCAAACACCAGGTTCATGACTTCGCCCTTTGTCAGTTTGCCGCCAACATCGATGTTCTTCGCACGCGCCGCAGCTCTTGCCTCTTCGTCCGTCTTGATGCTGTCGAAGTCTATGCCGGTATATTCGAGCACGGCGTCCCTCATGGTCATTCTCTTCCATGGTGTCGTGAGATCTATTTCCTGTCCCTGGTATACGATCTTCGTGGTGCCAAGTACATTCTTTGCGACTGTGGATATCAGTTCCTCCGTAAGCTCCATCATCCCATTATAGTCAGTGTAGGCCTCATAGACCTCCATCATAGTGAACTCAGGGTTGTGCTTGACAGATATGCCTTCATTCCTGAACATCCTGCCCATCTCATAAACCTTTTCGAACCCGCCGACTATCAGCCGCTTCAGGTAGAGTTCGGGAGCGATCCTCAGGTACAGGTCAAGGTCAAGCGCATTGTGATGCGTTATGAAAGGTCTGGCCGCAGCACCGCCCTGTATAGTGTTCAGCATGGGCGTGTCGACCTCGAGAAAATCGCGTTCGTCGAGGAACTTCCTTATTTCCTTTATTATTTTGCTGCGCAGTACGAAGGTTTTCCTGACATCCGGGTTCATGATGAGGTCCAGGTACCTCTGCCTGTAACGCAGGTCGACGTCCTTGAGACCATGCCATTTCTCAGGCAGCGGCTTCAGCGACTTTGCCAGCATCGTGATCTTTTCTGCCCTTATCGATATCTCGCCCTTGTGGGTCCTGAAAACCACGCCTTCGACGCCGACAATATCCCCTATATCGTATTTCTTGAATTCCTCGTATGCCTCTGTGCCTAAGTCATCTATCCTGACATAGATCTGTATCTTGCCGCCGCGGTCCTGTATGTCGCAGAAGCTGGCCTTACCCATGCCCCTCTTCGACATGATCCTGCCGGCCGCCGACACGCGCTTTCCGTCCATCTCATCAAAATTTTCAATTATCTCGTTCGAACGGTGTGTCACGTCGTATTTGACTATTTTGAACGGATCCTTTCCGCTCTGCTGCAGTTCCTTCAGTTTTTGCCTTCTCACCAGAAGGATCTCGTTGAGGTTTTCGGTGTCCTGCCCGACATTCATGTTGACATTCGTGTTATCTTCCATCTGTGGACCTCCTGATAGTATTTGTCCCGTGCCTTTCCGGCCAGGTTTTCACGCAGTTTCTGCATCAGCAGCAAACAGGCTCTCTCTTTTTGGGGACAGTCCTGCGGTTCGTTGGGAACAGTCCTCCATTTTGTTGGG
>DGEQ01000037.1:5671-11368 GCA_002386045.1 Hungateiclostridiaceae bacterium UBA3922
CATTTTGTTGGGGACAGTCCTGCGATTTTATGGGACGACCCTGTGCCTTTCGGCCTGTTCCCCGTCTGGTTTGGGGACAGGCCTGCAGTTTATAGGGGACAGTCCTGTCCGTCGGCCTGTTCGCCGTTGGTATCTGTTATGTATTTGTTATCCTATCATTACATTATAACATTTCTTGCCGCAAAATTATCCATCCGGGTAACCGCTGTTAACTGCGCTGTCACTATTCTGCCCTGAAGACCCCGGATGCATGACACTATGGGATATCCCCGCAGTTCCCTTAAGCCATGATAAACATCCTAACTAAACAGAATAACAGTTTACGCTAAATAAACTGTTATTCTCTTCATTATATATTAAATTATTCATGCTATACAAGCTGCAACGGTTCTACTTTCCTATCTTCAATATCTTGAATCTCAGTATGCCGTCCGGCACCGCAACTTCAACAGTTTCGCCCTTCTTCCTCCCAATGAGGGCATTGCCTATCGGAGATTCGTTGGATATCTTCGATTCAGCCGGATTGGCTTCTGTGGAACCTACTATCGTGAATTCGCTTTCTTCTTTCGTATCAAGATCACGGAGCCTCACCTTTGAGCCAATACTGACCTTTTCGGTGCTTACGTCATCTTCATCGATTACTCTTGCATTCTTGAGCATTGCTTCGATCTGGGCGATCTTTCCTTCGATATAAGCCTGCTCGTTTTTGGCCTCGTCATACTCGGAATTCTCAGTGATGTCGCCATGTGACAGAGCTGCCTTTATTCTCTCCTTGACCGCCATTCTCTTCGGACCGCGCAGCTGCTCCAGCTCATCTTCCAGTTTCTTTAAGCCCTCGTAAGTCAGTATGACTTCCTTCTCTGCCATTTAGAGCCTCTCCTTTACCTAAAAATTTGTGTTGATAATATATGCAGTTAAGTTGCATTTATTCTGTGATGCATAGGTGCATCACCGCTATTTGCTCCACGCATATCGCAGCCGGTGCCGCGACACGCTTCCCGGAGGCGTCAGAGCCGTGCATCTGGCAACGGTTGCCTGAGGGCAGCCGTCGAAGTACACATAAATAGCACTGAAGTACACAGTGCTATCTGGTTGCTTCATGATGCAACACGGTTTTATAATTATAGAACACATATTCACTATTGTCAACAATTCGATTTCCTGATTATACCAATAAATATGCCGAATTGCGGCTTGCGGAAGCCTCAGGCAAATGTTTCGTTTTCCTTCAGTATAACGTCGTGGGCTCCGCCTTCTATGATGCTCGTGGAAGATACCAGTGTCATCCTTGCCTTCTGATGGAACTCCGCGATGCTCATTGCGCCGCATGAACACATCGTTGCCTTGATCTTGCTCAGCGTCACCTCCAGGTTGTCCTTGAGCCTTCCGGCATAGGGCACGTAGGAATCTACACCTTCCTCGAACTCCATCCTGTGGACTCCGCCCATGTCGTACCTCTGCCAGTTGCGGGCCCTGTTGGAACCTTCGCCCCAGTATTCCTTGACGTAATTGTTGCCGATCCTGAGTTTTCTTGTCGGGCTCTCGTCGAACCTGGCGAAGTACCTGCCCAGCATTAGGAAATCCGCGCCCATGGCAAGTGCAAGAGCCATGTGGTAGTCATGGACTATGCCGCCGTCTGAGCAAATGGGTACGTAGATGCCAGTTTTCTCGTAATACTCGTCGCGCGCCTTGGCAACCTCGATAACGGCGGTCGCCTGTCCGCGCCCGATACCCTTCGTCTCCCTCGTTATGCAGATGGAGCCTCCCCCGATGCCGACTTTTACAAAGTCAGCACCGGATTCCACAAGGTACATGAACGCATCTCGGTCGACGACATTGCCGCCGCCAACCTTTACCTCACCGTTGTACTTCTTTTTTATCCACTGGATGGTATCCCTCTGCCATTCCGTATACCCGTCCGATGAATCGACGCAAAGCACATCGACGCCGGCATCCAAAAGGGCAGGGACCCTGTCCATGTAATCCCTCGTATTGATGCCTGCGCCGGTCATGAGCCTCTTGTGGGAATCCAGCAACTCGTACGGATTTTCCTTGTGGGCGTCGTAATCTTTTCTGAACACCAGGTATAGGAGGTTTTGATTCTTGTCAATAATGGGCAGGCAGTTCAGCTTGTGATCCCATATCATATCGTTGGCTTCTTTGAGCGTAATGCCTTCTTCGCCGTAGATCAGCGATTCGAACGGAGTCATGAACTCCTTGACCTTTGTTTCCGGCGGCGTCCTGCTGATCCTGTAATCCCTGCTCGTCACAAGGCCGAGCAGCTTGCCTGTCGGAGATCCGTCATGCGTAATGGCGATCGTGGAATGTCCTGTACTTTCCTTGAGCGCCAGTACATCAGCCAGCGTATCATCCGGTTTCAGGTTCGAGTCGCTGACAACAAAACCGGCCTTGTATTTCTTGACCTTTTTCACCATTTCAGCCTGTTGGTCTATCGGCTGCGAACAATAAATAAAAGAAAGGCCTCCGCACCTTGCCAGTTCGATTGCCATCCGCGAATCCGAGACGGACTGCATTATTGCTGAAACCAGCGGTATGTTTATGTGTATGGAAGCCTCTTCTCCTTTTTTGAACTTTACAAGCGGTGTCCGCAAATTGATGTTCTCAGGCGTGCATTCCCTGGTCGTAAGGTTTGGCAGCAGCAGGTATTCACTGAAGGTTCTTGATGGCTCATTGAAATAGAATGCCATGGGATCTTACCTCCTATCCGTATAATCATCCATATGATCGCTTCCGTAATCGTTTCCGGAAAAATATTAGATAACATTATACATAAGAAGCATACCCGCGTCAAGGACAGGTTTTGGTGGGGACCGGCGGGGGACAGTCCTTCAAAAAACCAGCGGGGACAGTCCTTCAAAATGCCTTATTTGATAAATTGATTTCCACCCCGAAATCATGAACAGCGGAATCAGTTCTGTAAATTTGAAGAATCGAGGAAGGCGGAAGAAACTTTTGCAAAGTGTACGGTGGTTGTGCCTCTGGAGGAAGTACAAACGGGGGACAGTTCTCAACTTTCACTTGAGGGGACGGTTCTTCGTGACAGTTCTTCACAAAGGAAAAAGGAACTGGCTCTAAACTGGCTATTGGCTTTATGGCTTACATAAAGTGAAGAACTGTCCCCAAAACCGGAGAACCGTCCCCAACATTTATCCTTCCAGGCTGAAAAGCTTGCTGAACGCCCCGGCGAGCTTGATTTTCGAATCCTGGAACAGTTCGACTATTTTGAACTTTATCCTGATCGGGATATCGTTTCCATCTTCTGCTGAAGCTATAATACTGTATTCCTCATCAGTGAGCACTTCTCTCAGGTCGTCCTTTACCATGTCAGGCACCGTCCCATGGGTCACATCCACAAAGCAGAGAGGCGGAAAAAGAACACACCACCAGTTCGATCCCCTGCCATCCCCGATGACTACTTTCAATGCCTGGTAGTTTCCTGCCGGCAGCACTATATCTCCATAGGCCTTGGTCGGAAATGGATACATCCCAAGGGCAGTTTCCACGTCATAGTCATATCCTTTATCGCGGACCGTTTCTTTCGCGATTCTCGTAATCTCGGGAATTTTTTCGCTGACCACTGTTTTCGTCTGTTCAATGCTGGCCGAATTTTCCGTTTCTTCGCGGATATATTCAAGAATCCGGTCTCTCACGACCCGTTTCAATTCCTGGTCTTCGGGCGAATCGCTGTTGGCGACCACGTGCAGCCGGATCAGGCTGTCTGACAGGCCTTTGTTCACATCTTCCGTGTAACTGTTCACTTTAAAAACCAGAAACACGAAAGCAACTGCTATTATGACAGCAATGGACCTTCCATTGCATCTGGCATTCCTGATCAGCCGATCCCCTACCGCCCTGAAAAAACAAGTTAATCTCTTCATTTTAAATCCCCCTGACAATACCAATATTATGACGCTTTGTGCAGAAAAGGATGTATAATCCGTTATACATCCTTTTCGCTATTAAGTATTGTCAGTTCGGATAATATTTATACAATTCGTCAACTTTATGCAATAGAAAAAAATACAGGAACAACAGGCAGCAACTGAATCAATTTTTCAGGTATTCGGCTGCCGCGGCAAATTGACTGTCGTATTTCATAATAAGCTCGTTCAGATCGACATTGAGAGTCGCCTGTGTCCTGATATCAAGGATCCCGCTCGCTTTTATTTTTCTCCCGCTCTGGTATTCCTTCAATGCCGCTTCAAACTCTTCATCGAAATTGATGTCCATGTTTTCGAGTTCATAACCCAATAATTTCAGGATGACCTTTGCATTGTAGATATCAGAACCCCTGCTGCCCGGCTTAAGTATAACTGAAGCGGAGAGTTTTTCTGCAAAACGGATATCTATTCCATTGACATATTCGGGATCTTCCACCTGTATGTCAGGAGTTATGCCGACACCGTCGATCATTTTCCCGCTCGGTGTGTAATAAAGCCCCATTGTCATTTGGGCATAGCCATAAATCTCGTCCTTTCCGGGATATATCCCGTACAATTGCAGTTCATAGGAATTCACAGTATCAATTCCGTACTGTGTTTTATACTTCATGTATGCATCGGGTGTCAGTATCGGCACAGAAGCCTGGAACTTGGCTTTCCCAAAGGTTTTCGTGCCGACAAGCTTTCCTGCTCCCCTGTCCTGTACTGCCCCTGCCACTATTTCAGATGCGCTCGCGCTGTTGCCGTTGACGAGCACCGCCAGCCTGTATTTCTGCTCGGTGCGTCCGGAATAATAATTGATATCCTGGTATATCTCCGATTTATAATCAAGCTTCGTTATCAGCCCTTCCGTCACGAACTTCTCGGCCAGGTATACAGCCTGGATCATTTCCCCTCCAGGGTTGTCCCGCAGATCCAGCACGATTTTGTCTATCCCTGTCCTGTCGAAATATTTCAGGGCACTGTCGATGTATTCGTTAGTGTTCGAGTTGAACATCTCAAGCCTTATATACCCGATACCGTCCCTGTTCTCATATATGACAGGGTTTACCTTAACTATTTCTCTGACTATATCTATGTAAACGATATCTCCGCTCCTGAAAACTCCGAGCTTTACCTTTGTCCCGGGATCTCCCCTGATGATATCGGCCGCAGTGTCGACAGAAACATCGATCAGGCTGATGCCGTCCGCTTCCACGATAATATCGCCCTGGGAAATACCCGCTTTTTCCGCAGGCGACCCGCGGTAAACATTCGTCACAACGATATATTCGCCGTTTTTCTGCAAAGTAGCTCCGATTCCCCCAAAGTTACCTCCAATGGTTCCATAGAAATCATCCCGCTCCTGCCGATCCATAAACCTGGTGTAATCATCGAGCAGGCCAAACATGCCTCTTACCGCACCTTCAAGCAGCATATCATCTGTCGCCTCGCCATAATACTGGTCCTGGATCATATCCATAAGGCGGATGAAATATGACGAATCATCCCTGACCGAATCGGAAGCAAACACCGGCTGTCCGGCCAAAAGCAAAACTACTGCGATACTGCAGGCAAGGCTAATTGCTCTTCTGACAAAATGTTTTTTCACAAAGAACCCCTCTTTTTCTAGTTTATTATTGTACTTTGATTTTACCATTGGGGGACAGTTCTCCACAATTCTGAGGAATAGTACTTGGGGACAGTCCTCGATTTTAGTTTTTTAGGGGACACTCCCTGTCTCTTATACACATCT
>DGEQ01000137.1 GCA_002386045.1 Hungateiclostridiaceae bacterium UBA3922
ATGCATTTTTTCTATGTCAGGAGTTTTCAAAAATTCATAAAGCTTTTTCTTAAAATCTCTTGACTTTAATTAGCTGGTCTTTCTTTTGTATATTATCGTCAGTGCCGGCCCGGATCACTGCCGGCTCAGTTCGCCCAGTTCAGTCACGACAGGGCGCAGGTCCTGCTGTCTCATACGTATGCATTCGAGCACCGCCCTGGCGGTATCCAGTGATGTCAGGCAGGGTATCGACATTTCCACCGCTTTCCGGCGTATCCTGAAACCGTCGCGTTCCGGCTGCCTTCCCCTGGTCGGGGTGTTTATCACGAGGTCTATCTTTCCTGAACCTATCAGGTCCAGCAGGTCGGGAGAGCCCTCCCCTATCTTTTTCACCGCATTCGTCGCTATGCCGTGTGCGTTGAGCGCTTTTGCGGTCTTGCCCGTAGCCCACAGCGTGAATCCGAGCTTTTCGAACTGTTCAGCGATCCCGACCAGTTCGTTTTTGTCCGAATCCCTTACCGTCATCAGTATCCCGCCTCCCGGTGAAGGCAGCCTCATACCTGTTGCGATCATGCCTTTATAAAGAGCTTCGTGGAAATTCCTGCCTATCCCCAGGACTTCCCCCGTGGATTTCATTTCCGGCCCGAGGCTCACATCCACGTCATGGAGCTTTTCGAAGGAGAATACGGGCACTTTTATGGCCACATGCCCCTTCGCTGCAGCAAGACCGGTACCGTATCCCAGGTCCCTGAGCTTCATGCCGGTCATTACCTTCGTTGCTACGTTCACCATCGGTATTCCCGTGACTTTGCTTATATACGGCACGGTCCTGCTTGACCTGGGGTTCACCTCGAGGACATAGATCTCGTCGTTGTACAGTACGTACTGGATATTGATCATCCCTACAACTTTCAGCGCCTTTGCAAGTTTTCCGGTATGATCCACGATCTTTTCGATGACCTGCTGTCGAAGTGAAATTGCCGGATAAACCGATATGCTGTCGCCGGAGTGCACGCCGGCGCGCTCAAGATGTTCCATTATGCCCGGTATGAGTATGTCCTCACCATCGGAAATGGCATCCACTTCTATCTCTTTGCCCATCAGGTACTTGTCTATCAGGATAGGATGTTCCTGCCTGACCCTGCCGATTATCTCCATGAACTCGATCATGTCGTCATCATTGTATGCTATCTCCATTCCCTGTCCGCCCAGGACGTAGGAAGGGCGGACCAGCACCGGGTAGATGAGCTCGTTTGCGGCAGCCAGCGCCTCTTCGGTCGTAAAGACGGTCTTTCCTGCTGGCCTTGGTATGCCGAGCTTTTCAAGGATCCTGTCGAATTTCTCCCTGTCTTCTGCAGCATCCACATCCGCTGCCCGCGTGCCGAATATCCTGACACCAGGCCTGCTCAGCCCGTTGACCAGTTTTATCGCTGTCTGACCGCCGAACTGTACTATCACTCCTTCAGGGTTTTCATACTCTATGATGTTCATGACGTCCTCGATCGTCAGCGGTTCGAAATACAGCCTGTCCGCAGTGTCGAAATCGGTGCTCACGGTCTCCGGGTTGTTGTTTGCGATTATCGTTTCATACCCCAGTTCCTTCAGTGCCCATACGGAATGTACCGAGCAATAGTCGAACTCTATCCCCTGGCCTATACGGATGGGCCCTGACCCTATGACCAGGATCTTTTTCCTGTCCTTGTCCGCATTCTGTCCAGGGCCCGGCACATTGCCGCACCGGCCGTAAACGGAGTAATAATAGGGTGCTGCTGCGTCGAAATGTCCTGTGCATGTATCTACCGGTCTGAAAGCCGGATATATGCCGTTTTCTTTTCTCAGCTTCCTTATATCATCGGCACTGCAGCCTGTGTACATGCCTATCGTTTCATCAGTGAACCCCATTTCCTTCGCACGTCGGACGATGTCGGGGTCAGGAGCCCCTTTTTCACAGGTCCTGAGGGTTTCCTCCATCTTTACGATGTTCAGTATCCTTTCCAGGAACCAGGGATCTATTTTGGTAATATCATGCACTTTTTCGACGCCAAAGCCTCTCCTCAGGGCTTCAGCGATCGCGAAAAGCCTTTCGTCATCAGCCCTGGCAAGTTTTTCTTCCAGTTCCTCCATACCGCAGTTCCGGAACACAGGCTGCTCAAGCGTGGATACCCCGAGTTCGAGCGACCTTACGGCTTTTATCAGGGCTCCCTCGAACGAATCGCTTATCGCCATTACCTCGCCGGTAGCCTTCATCTGTGTGCCAAGTGTCCTGTCGGCCCTGACGAACTTGTCGAAGGGCCACTTCGGGATCTTCATCACGATGTAATCCAGGACCGGCTCAAAGGACTCAAGGGTCGATCCTGTTCTGCTGTTTCCTATTTCGCCAAGGGTATAGCCGATGGCGATCTTCGTTGCCACTCTCGCGATCGGGTACCCGGACGCTTTCGAAGCAAGGGCGGATGAGCGGCTCAGCCTCGGATTGACTTCGATGACGGCGTATTCCTTCCCTGAAGGGTGTAATGCAAACTGTACATTGCATCCTCCTTCGATCTCAAGAGCATTTATTATCCTCAAGGCTGCGTCATGCAGCATACCGTATTCCTGCTCCGTAAGCGTCAGGCACGGCGCTACCACTATGCTGTCTCCGGTGTGGACGCCGACGGGGTCCACGTTCTCCATGCCGCAGATTATTGCCGCATTTCCTTCACCGTCCCTCATTGCTTCGAATTCGATTTCCTTCCACCCGGAAATACACTTTTCTATCAGCACCTGTCCTACACGGCTCAGCCTCAGTCCGTTGGAGGCTATCCCTGAAAGCTGATCCCTGTCGTACGCGATCCCTCCCCCGGTTCCGCCAAGCGTATACGCCGGCCTTACGATGACCGGATATCCGATCTCTTCTGCAAAATCCAGCGCATCATCCGTCCGTGTCACGACTTTGCTTGCAACACACGGCTCACCTGCGGCTTCCATCGCATCCTTGAAAGCCTGCCTGTCTTCCGCCGTTTTGATAGCCCTTGTCGCAGTGCCCAGCAGCTTTACTCCCATTTCGTCCAGGAAACCTGATTCTGCAAGTTCCATGGCAAGGTTGAGGCCGGTCTGGCCTCCCAGTGTCGGAAGCATGCTGTCAGGTCTTTCCCTTGTGATGATCCTTTTCAGCGTTTCCGCATCCAGCGGTTCTATATATATCCTGTCCGCCATATTAGTATCGGTCATTATCGTTGCCGGGTTGCTGTTGACCAGGACTACCTCGATGCCTTCTTCCCTGAGGGCGCGGCATGCCTGGGTGCCGGCGTAGTCGAATTCCGCGGCCTGGCCGATGACTATCGGTCCGGAGCCTATTACGAGGACTTTATTGACATCTTTACGGCGTGGCATCCTTATCTCCTTTCATTGGCCTGTCAGTCGCTGTCTTTTTTATTTTCACTGACTTTTTATAATTCCTGGATATGTTATTTGCGGATATGCGCCTATTTCCCCGATTCCAGCGCACACCTCAGGTCTTCCCGCATCCTTATGGCTTCATTCCTTGCCGCCTGGTCGAAACCGTCTTCCCCATACCTTTCCGACCATTCTTCGGTCATCCATGCGCACATGATGCTCCTTGACGCATTGACGACAGCGCCGAGCCCGTCGTCATCGAAAGCGCATACCGCATCCTGCGCGGTCCCTCCCTGTGCGCCGTATCCTGGCACGAGGAAATATGACCTTTTCATGATCTTCCTCAGGATGCGCGCCTGTTCCGGGTACGTAGCTCCTACGACTGCTCCTATGCTGCTGTAACCGCTGGCGCCGACGGCGGCTGCGCTCCATTCGTCGACCAGTTCGGCCACTACCTCATATACGCGCCTGCCGTCCTGCGTGACGAGGTCCTGTACCTGTCCGGATGACCTGTTGGATGTTTTCACAAGTACGAATATGCCCCTGTCCGAAGAGGCGCATTCGTCGATGAACGGTTTTACGCCGTCTACGCCGAGGTACGGGTTGACGGTCAGCGCATCGGCGTCGAAAGCCGAAATAAGACTCCCGCTGATTTCAGTCTTGCCGAGGTATGCGGCCGAATATGCCTGGGCGGTGGAGCCAATGTCATTCCGCTTTCCGTCTGCGATCACGAGCATCCCCCTGTCCTTCGCATACCTGCAGGTCTCGGCGAATACACGGATCCCCTCGGTGCCGTACATTTCATAATATGCAAGCTGCGGCTTTACAGCGGGTACGATATCGCAAAGCGCATCTATCAGCTTTTTATTGAATTCCAGTATGGCCTGCGAGGCGCCGGCGAATCCTTTTCCGCATTCCCGGAAGGCCTTCTCCCTTATCCCCCGGGGTATATATTCGAGCCTGGGATCCAGCCCCGCCACGGAGGGGTTGCCATATTTCCTTATCCCTGCTATCAGCCTGTCGATGAACATCTGCACATCTCCTCTACAGCAATACTCCTTTACTTACCACGGGCCTGCCGTTCACGATCGTGTACCATACGAGACCGTATAGTTCCATGCCGCCGAAGGGCGAATTCTTTGATTTGGATTCGAAGCGTTCCGGATCGACCGTGAACTCCGCATCGATATCCACTATAGTTATATCTGCCGTGCTCCCCGGTTCCAGCGTGCCTTTTCCGATCCCGAGCAGCCTTGCCGGATTGAGGCTCATTTTCTCGACCAGCTTTTCCATCGTGATTATGCCTGGCTTCACCAGCCTGGTGACGGCCAGCGGCAGTGCTGTCTCGAAACCTACCATACCGTTGGCGGCCAGGCTGAATTCCACCCGTTTTTCATCGATGTGGTGCGGTGCGTGATCCGTCGCTATGATATCGATGGTGTCATCGGCGATGCCTTCTATGACAGCCTGCACATCCCTTGCGGTCCGGAGAGGCGGGTTGACTTTGGCATTCGTGTCATATCCCGCGCATGCCTCCTCCGTAAGCGAAAAATAGTGCGGACAAGTCTCGCACGTCACCCTGACACCGCGTTTTTTTGCATTTCTGATGAGTTCCACCGAAAGGGCCGTACTCACATGCGCGATATGTATCGGGATGTCAAGGTACTCAGAAAGTATCAGTTCGCGAGCCACCATGGTTTCCTCGGCGGCCGCCGGTATGCCTTTCAGCCCAAGCACCGTAGATGTGTATCCCTCGTTCATGACTCCGTCTTCTGCAAGATCGGTGTCTTCACAGTGGGAAATAATGGCGATGCCGAACATCGAAGCATATTGCATCGCTTTTTTCATAAGGGACGAGCTTTTTACCGGGTTCCCGTCATCGGATACGGCAACAGCGCCGGCGATCTTCAATTCGCCTATTTCGGCAAGCTCCTCACCTTTCAGGCCCTTTGTGATGGCGCCGATCGGATACACGTTTACATATCCTTCGTTCCTGGCTTTGTCCAGTATATATTTTACGACCGATTCATTGTCGATGACCGGGTTCGTGTTGGGCATGCAGGCCACCGAGGTGAATCCTCCCCTGGCTGCGCTCCTGGTGCCGCTTTCGATATCCTCCTTGTACTCGAACCCCGGATCCCTGAGATGGCAGTGGGCATCCACCAGGCCAGGCAGCACGTATTTGCCCGAAGCGTCGATCACTTCACAGCCTTCCGGGTCTATCCCAGCTGATAGTTCAACTATCCTCCCGTCTTCGACGAGCAGGTCAAAAATGCCGTCTCTCCCCGTTTTCGGGTCTATAACATGTCCATTACTGATCAGCAGCTTCATTGGTTCCCCTCCTGGTCAGAAGATAAAGCAATGCCATCCTTACCGCCACGCCATTGGTGACCTGCTCGTTAATAACGGAACGGTCATGGTCAGCTACGGCGGTCGCCAGTTCCACTCCCCGGTTTACAGGTCCCGGATGCATGATAAGCGCATCTTTCCTGGCCAGCCGCAGCCTGTTTTCATCGAGGCCGAAGAACCTGAAATACTCCCTGACAGAAGGGAACAGCGCTTTTTTCTGGCGTTCGAGCTGCATCCTCAGCCCCATTACCACATCTGCATCCACCAGCGCCTCATGTACCGTGCTGTACACCCTTACACCGGTCATTTCCAGCTTCGGAGGCAGCAACGTCGCCGGTCCGGCAAGCGATACCTCGGCTCCCATTTTCGTGAGCCCCCAGATGTTGCTCCTTGCCACCCTGCTGTGATAGATGTCGCCTATTATAGCGACTTTCAGTCCTTTCAGGGTGCCTTTCTTTTCCCTGATGGTAAACATGTCGAGCAGAGCCTGCGTAGGATGTTCGTTCATCCCGTCCCCGGCATTGATGACCGAAGCTCTCACATGCTTTGCCAGGAGATGAGGAGCACCGGACTGGGGATGCCTTATGACTATGACATCGGTCCCCATCATATCGATGGTTTTCCCCGTATCTATGAGCGTTTCGCCCTTTTGGACACTGCTTCCGGAAGAACTTATATTTGCAGAACTTGCGCTCATATACTTCGATGCAAGCTCGAATGAAAGCCTTGTCCTGGTGCTGTTTTCATAAAAGAGCGTCACTACGGACTTCCCCTGCAGATGGGGCGTCCTCTTGCTGTTGGATATCAGTACATATTTCATCATTTTTGCCGTATCGAGGATGTATTCGATTTCTTCGGCAGAAAGATCCTTTAGTCCAAGCAGGTCTTTGGATTTGAGAACCATACGTTTTACCGCCTTCTTGCAGATTTGAGCAGCCGGAGAGCATATGCATGCCCCCGTATCAAAAAGAGCAAGGCAAAGACCCTGCTCAGTGTTTTTTCCCGGGCTCTATATCGCTCAGCGTCACCTTGTTGACGCCGTCGAACTCCATCACCTTGACGTTCACCATTTCCAGCCTTGACGTGGGAACATTCCTGCCCACGTAATCCGCACGTATGGGCAGTTCCCTGTGGCCCCTGTCTATGAGTATCGCAAGCTGGATGATCCTCGGCCTTCCGATGTCCATCACTGCGTCTATGGCCGCCCGCGCCGTCCTGCCGGTATACATGACGTCGTCCACGAGCACTATGATCTTGTCCGTCACTGTAAAGTCGATCTCGGTGCCGTTGACCACCGGGTGCTCTGACAGCATGCTCAGGTCGTCCCTGTAAAAAGTGATGTCGAGTATGCCTACCGGCACATCCTTTCCTTCCACTTCCCGGATCTTGGACGCGATCATTTTTGCCAGCGGTACTCCGCGCCTCTGTATACCTATGAGGCGCACATCTTCAACACCCTTGTTCCTTTCGATTATCTCGTGGGCGATCCTTGTTATTGCCCTCTTCATGGCATTCTCATCCATGATTTCAGCCTTGTCGATCATGTCGAGGCCACCTCCCGCTTTACCAGGTTAATCCGGGGATATTCCCGATATATACTAAAAAAGCTTCCTGTCCACGGCAGGAAGCATATATAACAGGCATAGCCTGTAATACACGATAATGATATGTCACCCTTCCAGCCTCACAGGACTAATTAAAAGGTTTTTTGGTTCGTGTTTATATTAACATACATGGTCGCTGTTTGTCTATATTTTTTTAGAAAGTGTCATCCATTTTTCCGCCAAGGAGGAGCAGCCCTGTTCTACTGGCATAACAAGGAGATCAAGGGCAGACCGTTCAGGCCATTATTGGTTGCAAGTGTTACAGATGCGGACGGGCAAGCAGCTCGAATGAGGCACCAGGCACAACGACCGGCAGCATGGACGCTGCCGGCGCTGGTCTCGAGCCATGGACGGCGAGTGACCTGCGCCCTCATTGGAGCAAATGGGCCGACCAGCATCTGTTAACGAAGCAACCACAATGGGATGAACGGTCTGTCCTTGATCAGCACATCTTGAGATCCGATCGGCATTGCTGCCGCAATGGATGGACGGTCCGCCCCTGATCTGAATATCATGGGATCGGCGCTTATTTTTCCTGGCGCAGCCTCTCGACCAGTTCTTTGAATTCCTTCGGAGGTTCAGCCGTGAACTCGACGTATTCACCTGTACGCGGATGTTCAAACCCAAGCACGGCGGCATGGAGTGCCTGCCCTTCAAGACCGTATTTTTGCTTCTTTCTTCCGTACACTGTGTCCCCGACCAGCGGATGTCCGATATAAGCCAAATGGACCCTGATCTGGTGCGTCCTGCCGGTCTCAAGTCTCAGTTCCAGCAAAGTGGCGGATTTGAAACGCTCCACGACCCTGAAGTGTGTAACGGCTCTCCTGCCGTTTTTCAGGTTGACGGCCATCTTCTTCCTGTCCGTCGGATGTCTTCCAACAGGGGCATCTACCTTCCCGCGATCGGCAGATACGATCCCTTCCGCAACGGCAATGTAGATCCGGTCGATATCGTGTTCCCTGAGCTTTTCTGAAAGGATCGCATGGGCATTGTTGTTTTTGGCAATGACAAGCACTCCCGAAGTATCCTTGTCTATCCTGTGGACGATACCGGGCCTTATCACCCCGTTTATATCCGAGAGTGAACCGCCGCAGTGCTTCAGGAGCGCATTTACGAGCGTGCCGCTGTAATTGCCGGCTGCTGGATGCACCACCATGCCCCTGGGCTTGTTTATCACGATTATGTCTTCATCTTCATGGATTATATCCAGCGGGATATCCTCGGCTGTCACTTCCAGCGGCTCCGGCGCAGGTATGGCGACCTGCACTGTATCGCCCTCCTTCAGCTTGTAGCCTGCTTTTACCGTTTTCCCGCCTACTGTGACATGTCCCTGCTCTATGAGCCTTTCCACGAAAGACCTTGAAAACTCGCCAAGGGTTCCTGTCAGCCAGACGTCAAGACGTCTTCCCGCGTCTTCCGAAGTTATGGCAAAGGTCTCATTCCTCATTTCTTTCCTCTTCCCGCTCTTCTTTTTTTGGTTCTTTATATATGAACAGGACATATACGGCAAGCAATATCGTACCGCATGTCACGGCAATATCGGCTGCATTGAACACGGGAAACGGGTATGATCCGATGTAGAACAGGAGAAAGTCGATCACTTTGCCTTCGGCCAGCCTGTCTATGTAATTCCCTATCGCACCGCCCAGTATCAGTCCCAGGACCGCCCTCAGGAACCTGTCCCTGTTCCTGATGATCGCAACGACCAGGAAGACCGCGATCACCGGCACGAGTACAAGGAACAGGACGCTGCTGTCCTTGAATATCCCCCATGCGCCGCCTGGATTCCTGTGCAGCGTCAGGTAAAAAAACCTGTCTATTACCGGTATCATTTCCGACGGCCCTATGTTGCTTACGACGATACGCTTTGTCGCCTGGTCGATGACGACCACCAGTATCGTTATTATTATCCAGAGCATATCAGGAACTCCTCCCGTATCTTATGCATTTTCCCACTCAGGTCCGGTACAACGGTCAGGGTGAAGGTTTGTACCACCGGCGGAAATCATCGAACCTGTTCCAGGCGTGCGGCCCCATCGGCCCTTTCACATACCTGCCGAAAACCATCGCCTCCCTCAGGAAGTAAAGGCCTATGTACGGGCAGTCATCCAGGACCTGGGCCTTAAGTGCCTTATAGGCAGCTTTTCTCGCCTGTGCATCGTTTTCCCTGAAAATCTCGAGAATATACTCATCCACGGCTTTATTTCCGTACCCGGTCACATTGTAAGCTTCGGAATAGGCAGACGATGACGCATACGGCAGGTAACCGTCCGAATACATGAAGGACACGTCCGGCACCTGCGGTACCCTGCACCCGAGGAATGCCATTTTGTACCTTCCTGTGCTGATCCTGTTCAGCATGTCCTTCCACTGGAGCTGGACAAGGCTGACCTTTATGCCTGCCTTTTCAAGCTGGCCGCAAATCATCTCTGCTGCCTTTACCCGTATGCTGTTGTTTGAATTCACCAGCAGTTCAAGGCTCAGATACCTCCGGCTCCCTTTTATTACCTTGTAATACCCTTGTTCGCTTTGCTTCCAACCACCTGCCTCGAGCACTTCCGATGGCGTTGATGCAATGGTATCTGCCTGTGGGTCGTCCTGCCGGTCCTGGTTTTCGTCCGGCTCATCACCGGTATGGTCTGCTTCAGGCTGTTTTTCAGCATCCTCATCATCCTCGAGCCAGCAGGCCGGTAGTACGGGCAAATCAGCTTCTTCGGCAGCTCCCCTCAGGACATCGCGTATGATCTCCTCCCTGTCGATGGCAAGGCAGATAGCCCGTCTTGCATATATATCAGATAATACCGGATCGTCCGGGTTAAGCGCTATAAACTCAAAATTCCTGGAAGTGTAGCTCTTTATGGTCAGGTCGGTCCTGTCCATGTACTTCATGTATTCGCTGAAGCCAAGGCTGACAACGTCCACTTCACCCGTCTGCAAAGCCCCCATGGCGTCCTCTGCTTTTTTCAATATACCTGCCCGGATGTTTTCAATATACATGCCATCCGATGCCAGCGTCCCGTCTGTGCGCAGGTACCACCAGTCTTCATTCAGCGTAAGCGATATGCCGTTTCCTTCATCATATGAAACGAACCTGTACGGACCGGTGCCGACAGGTACCAGTTCCCTTGACGCCGTAAGAACGTCCGTCGTTGAAAACTGGTGCTTTGGCAGCACCGGGAAAGTCATCATCTCAGGCATGAACGAATTAGGCTTTTTCAGTGCTATCCTGATGGTTGACGAGTCTGTGGCTACGCACTGGGATATGTTGGCAAGCAATGATTTATAAGGAGAATTTATCGACGGATTGAGTATCGTCTGTATCGTGAACTCCACGTCATAGGCAGTGAATGACTCACCGTCATGCCAGGTCACATCGTCCCGCACGTGGAATTCCCATATCAGCCTGTCTTCTGAAACCGTCCACCTGTCGGACAGGCAAGGTACTGCTTCCTGGTCCCTGTCCAGGCGCGTCAGGCCCTCGTAGACGAAGGTGAGCAGATCTGCCGTATAAGAATTGGTCGTGAGTATCGGGTTGAGCGTGTCCGGTTTTGTCGTAAAAAGGTTCAGCGTGCCGCCTTTTTCCGGCCCCCTGTCCAGGATGTCATCGTCGTTGACATACATGTTTGTTCCCTTGTCCGATCCATAGCTCTCATGGAGCCTCTGGAGCTGTTTGAGCTCACGGCCTGTCTGACACGCAGAAAACAGCAATGAAAATATTATAGCAAATATGATAATGCCGACCCTTTTCATCGATATCCCCTTACTGCCTTATCTGCATGAATGCCGCCATGCTTCCTGTCCTTCCCCTGTCGCCCCTGTATGAAAAGAACAGGTCGTTCCTGCATTTCGTGCAGATGCCGCTGTCGTGTATGTTCCTGGCATCGACGCCTTCTTCTTCCATCCTCGTCCTGATTATGCCCTTGAGATCTATCTTCCATTTCGTCCCAGATACATGCCTGTAGAATGAGCCGTTGCCGTATTTTTCCCTGAACAGGCCGTAAACGTCCTCATCCACTTCGAAGCAGCAAAAGCCGATCGATGGCCCTATCACAGCCTCGACTCTTCCCGGATCGAAACCGGGTATTTTTTTCATATCGTCCAGCGCCCGGGCCACTATGTCCGCAAGCGTACCTTTCCATCCTGAATGGAGCAAAGCTGCCGCTTTTGCCGAAGGCTCGAAAAGGAA
>DGEQ01000007.1:0-607 GCA_002386045.1 Hungateiclostridiaceae bacterium UBA3922
GTCGGCAGATCTCAACTGGGGGATAGGCTGCGGCGGGCAGTTACTGCAGCGCGTGCCTGAAGATATGAAGTTTTTCAGGAAGATGACCACCGGAAAGGTTGTCGTCATGGGCAGGGAGACGTTCGAGTCACTGCCCGGGAGGCAGCCTCTCAAAGACAGGGTCAACATAGTGCTGAGCAGAAACGCGGACTACGATGATGACAGGCTCATAATCTGCCGCTCGCTGGATGAACTTTTCGATGGACTGGCAAAATATGATACAGACGATGTTTTCGTGATCGGCGGAGAATCGGTATATACACAGCTTCTGCCGTACTGCTCCGAAGTGTATGTCACCCGTTTTGAAAAAGTCTTTGATGCCGACAGGCATTTCCCGAACCTCGATACCATGGAGAACTGGGAGCTGGCGGAAGAAAGCGGCCGTCACTTTTATAACGATATGGGATTCCGTTTCCTGAAATATATCAACAGATCGGTCCGGGATTATCGATGAGCATCTTGATGACAGGAAATCATCAGTATACAGCGCAAAAAGCGCTCTGAGTCGTCCATGCTCATGACACTTCGTTTCAATACGTATTATGCCACCGATGCCTGTGCATATGAT
>DGEQ01000007.1:856-1529 GCA_002386045.1 Hungateiclostridiaceae bacterium UBA3922
GATAATAAGCTAATGCCGGATATATCACAGCATGGTGGAGATCGATATGGACCTGAGTTTCGATGCAGTTTATTATGAGCCGGACTCTTTGAAATATGAGCTTGGGAAAAAGCTGAGGGAAAAGTTCCAGGCATTGCCGTGGATCGGGATAGAGTCGCACAATCGCATCCCAGAGTTCACTTCGGCAGAGAACCGCGAATTTCCAAGACTCAAGAGACATCTCATAATAGGTGTACGGAAGACACACAAGTATGTTGAGAACCATAAGGTATCCGACTGGCTGGTGCCATATACGTCTTCCGGGTGCCGGGCCATGTGCCTTTACTGCTACCTCGTGTGTAATTACAACAAATGCTCCTATCTGCGGTTGTTCGTCAACCGTGAAGAAATGATGCTGAAACTGCTGAAAGCCGGCAGAGAGGCGTCTGAGCCCCAGACCTTTGAAATCGGGAGCAACAGCGACCTGGTGCTGGAGAATACCATAACGGGAAACCTCAACTGGACCATCGATTATTTTGCCAGGAACGGGCGGGGCTTTCTTACGTTCCCCACGAAGTTCGACATGGTTGAACCATTGCTGGACCTTGATCACCGGGGTAAAACAATTTTCCGCATGAGTGTGAATCCGGCGGAAATCATCAGAAAAGTTGAGATCGGGACTTCTCCGCTGGAA
>DGEQ01000007.1:1659-4364 GCA_002386045.1 Hungateiclostridiaceae bacterium UBA3922
GACTTCTCCGCTGGAAACACGTGTGCGGGCTCTCAATAATATGGCCGAAGCCGGGTATCCCGTAGGGATGCTTATAGCTCCGGTTATCCTGGTGCAGGACTGGAAAAAGATGTACGGGGAACTCATTCAGTACCTTGCAGACGTGTTGTCTCAGAAAGTCAAAAAAACAGGCTTTATAGAAATCATACTCATGACGTACAGTTTCGTACATAATGCAATAAATACCGAGGCATTCCCGGGTGCGATGAAAATATATGACCATTGCCTGATGACAGGGCGAGGGAGGGGCAAATACTCATACCGCCCGAAGGTCAGGGAAGATGCCGAAGAATTCCTGCGAAATGAACTCGATCACAAGCTTGGCAGCATGAAAATCCTTTATATTTCATGATGCAATTACATGATACAATTTCAAAATACACTATCCTGCCGAAATATGCTAAACTGATGGATAGAAGGACCATGGTCTGATTATTCCTGTTCATACCGGAAGAATGATACCATGACAGGAAGGGATAGTTATGGGCTATTTTGAACACCTGATTGATGAAATCGACAGCTTCAGTTTTTCGGGATGGGGTTTTTCGTACATAGCAGAACAGGCAGGATGCAGGAAGGTCCAGTGAAATGGAACTATTTCAGCAGGATAAGGCCGTATCTGTTCACTGCTGAAAGGCTGCCGGAAACTGGGCATTTACATCAAGGCTTTCCCGTGGGTATTTCCGCAGTTTAGTGCAAAAAAGTACGAAAAACGGCTGAGGTACATCCATGAACGCATAGAAAGAGACGGATATATCGATATCGTATATCACCTGTTTTTCATTGACGCAGTAAAGAGAAAGAAGGCATAGCGTTGTCTGAAAACACAGCGTCAGCTGCAGGCAGAATACAGTGTGCAGGAGGCGCCTGGCATGGCAATAATAAAAAATCCTTTCCCTATACTTGAATATGATGATGAAAAAGACGGTGTCATCAAGCCCAACTGGCACAAGAGATTTTTCCTGCCGGAAGTTTGCCTCATGACTTTTTTCGGCGAAGTCCTGGAGAAAGCTGCCGGCCATCTGAACGCCGAAATAAAACACAGGTATGACTCGGAGGTAAAGGTTTATCCCATTTATGTCCTTAATTACCGAGGCGTGGAACTGTGCATGGTCCAGGTGCCGGTCGGCTCGGCTTCGGCTGCAATGATGACGGACTACCTGGTTGGTTATGGCATAAAAAAGATAATTGCCTGCGGTGGCTGTTGCGTCCTGGACGATATCCCTGCGGGCGGCGTTATCATACCTGTTGCTGCATTGCGGGACGAAGGCGCTTCATACCACTATCTGCCGCCCTCCCGTGAAATTACCCTGGATGAAGATGTGGTTTCAATAATAAAAAGCACCCTGAATGAACACAATGTTCCCTTTACGGAATGCAAGACGTGGACGACCGACGGCTTTTACCGCGAAACTCCTGATATGATAGCATACCGCAGGGAAGAGGGGTGCCGTGTGGTCGAGATGGAATGCGCAGCAATGGCTGCCGTAGCAAGGTTCAGAGGCATAAAATTCGGGCAGTTGCTGTACAGTGGAGATATCCTGTTCGATTCTTCAGGTTATGATGACCGGGAATGGTACAATAACAGGACAGCACGGGAGAAGTTGTTCTTCCTTGCTTTGGAAACCGCAGTAAAATTGAGCCATGCTTAATCCGGCACTAATTTCAGTATCCAGTCATCCATTCTTGTGTGCTCGTCGAGGCTCTTCCAGAAAAGCCCGGCAATGTCGTTGTGTCCGCCGCCCCTGATCATGATCAGTTCGCCCAGTCCGTCCCTGAACTCATTGATCCTTTTCACAAAAGATACGGAATTGGCCGGTTCCACTATCTGATCACAGTCCCCATGTATGCACAGTATGGGGATGTCCGTACCGTCTTTCAGATGCAGGTATGGGTCAGCCTGTTTTTTGCTTTCTTCTGTAACAGCGAAGCCGTTGATCACCCTGGTTACAAAACTGTTTCTGCATTCAGCAAAATTTATGGGGCCGCTTATGCATATCACGCCTTTGATCAGTTTTTTATCTAATCCCATCTTATCCGGAAGATCACTGTAGGCCAGATATGTTACCAGGTGTGCGCCTGCCGAATGCCCGGCAAGGATGACTTTATCGTGGAGCGTTCCCTGTTCCCTTAGTATCTCCATTCCTGCCTTCAGCGCATTGGCTGTGTCCTCGGCCTGTGCAGGGAAAACATGCCGCGGGACTTTGCGATAACCAGCAAGTATCGTGGCATATCCGAGATCGGCGAAATAGTATCCTACAAACCTGAACAGATCCGGGAAGCCCTGTCTCCAGCCTCCTCCGTGGCAGAAAAATATGACGGCGCTTTTTTCTTTCCCTGCTTTGGGCCGGATGATCGTCCCGCGCTGGTGCCTGTCGGTCCCGTAACGGTAAGTTTCGATTCTGTACCCGTCAGACCCGGCCAGGTTTAGCTTCAGGACCCTGGCAAGCAGCCGGATATCATGGAAGTACTCGCGAAGATCAGCAAAAAACGCCATTTCGATTCACATCATTTCCAGTAAAAATTTACATCCATTGTAACATATAAGACGGTGATATTCGACCACCCGGAGATGGAAATATATTCCTAATTTGAACAACAGGAATTTTTCTGGTATAATAATTTTCGTTACATTCAACTTCAGGATAACCTCGGATTGCTAAAAA
>DGEQ01000031.1:0-245 GCA_002386045.1 Hungateiclostridiaceae bacterium UBA3922
CCGCCGCTTATAGACATGAAGAAACCAAAGTTCGAAGATTTGGTAAAAAGGGCTGACGCTTTCGTCCTGGCCGAAGTGCTGGAAGCACTGCCGGAATATACAGTTGAGCTGATCGAAGACAGTGATACGCCCGAGGGAAAACTCTACGAAAAAGGAAAAGAATATGGCATGCAGAACACTGCTTCGTTTATGCAGTACAGGGTGAGAGTCATCGAAAACATCACGGGGGAAAGCTCCGGCAAGGG
>DGEQ01000031.1:594-2786 GCA_002386045.1 Hungateiclostridiaceae bacterium UBA3922
CCGTTGGAAGAATACTGTTGAAACGGAATCTGCAAATACTTTATATTTAACGTATAAGTTCCGCTGCGCTGAGATTGCCTGAGATACTCTGCCAGCGGATGGAGGAAGGAGCCGGTCATGCTCGGAGAGCTGATTGCAGTGAACGGCAGGTTCGTTGAGATAATGAAGCGGCAGGAAGGTGTTCTGGGGGCATGGTATTTCGGCTCGCTGGCGCACGGTACTGCGGACGAGTATTCGGATATAGATATCGTGTTCCTGATCGATGAGAACTCCTTCAGCCGGATCGACGGGCAGCTGGACTCGTTGCTTGCTGAAGCCTGTGACGGGATCGTGCTGCGCTGGGATGAAAGTTTCAACAGCGATGCAATTAAAAACTACTGCTATTTGCTTGAGTATAGCAGGAAACTGTTCCAGTACGACGTGTTCCTGCTGAACCATGGAAAAATCGACGATTTCATGTGCCGTGTGCACTACACTGATCTGAAGCCCGGCGACGTCATTTTCGACAGGGAAGGAAGCGTGCAGGCACTGATAGACAGGGCAGTGACCGGCAGCCGCTGGTGGGCGGACATAAGGCACCTTGTCACGACCTACTGGTTCCATGTACAGATGTCGGCTAAGTATTTCATTCGCAGGGACTATTTCAAGCTTGAGAATATTCTACGGATCCTTATGGACACGCATGCTTCGCTGCTGCTGTCCGCGTACGATACTATCACATGGGGCGGCAGTGCGGGAAGGCTGCGTTACATCCCCGGGGAAAAACAGGAGCATCTCATGCTGTATGGATGTACCAGGGATTTTGCGTTGGTGCGGGAAAACCTGTACAGGTCGATGAAGTGGTTCGACGAGGACATACGTGAAATCGGTGATGACGAGATCCGGGTCTACAACGCACGCCTTGCCGAAGCTGTAATGCCGGACTGGAAGGAGCGGACGAAATTTCTGGCCGGCGGATCGTGAAAGTGTATGTGGCGTCCGGAAAAGATATTCGGCATGGACGTCAGATTATCATGGGCGGCAGGATGTTATTTGCTGAAACAATTAAGGCTCGATTACTTTGACAACGTGGGATCACCGACGGTGACGAATGGGCAGGCTATTATCGCATGCAATTCCACTGGAACGAGCAGCTTGACAGGCACAGCGACTGACACTGCAAATATATGGTTTAAGTAGAATATGTCAAGAATTTCCCTGTGATTTCCGATATAATATGCAGACTGTATCTATCAGGTAATCCGGAGGTACATGCCATGAGAATAGAAGCCGGCAATGCACATGCGACGACAGCTTATCAGATCCATCCGGTCGGCAAAAGACTGCCGGATTGCTTCCAGAAGGACGCTTTCTTTCGGGAAATCCTCAATGATGGATCCAAAAAGCTGAAAGGCGTATTTTACAGCGCCGATGAATTCAATCCCGTCAACTTCAAGGGGCCATATATCACTCCTGAGATCCCGCCTGAGGCTCTAAACGCGGAAAATTCCATTATCCTGGTACCCGGTACCGTTATAAGCATGGGAGTATACTCGGGGAAAGAGTTGACGCTGCGCGTCGGCGGCAGCTATGTCGGCATGCACTGGGATTCGGAACCGATTGGCAGTGAGCATGTCAAAAAGGTCAATGACATGATACGCAGGTTCCTGAATGGCGTCGTCGATGAAAACGGGATCCCGGACATATCGAAGCTGACGAGAAGCCAAGTGGCGGCACTGAACAGGATCGAAAGGGAACATCATTCAGTAGTCATGAAATTGGGCGGACCGAAACAGTATGAGCATATAAGGCGTGCGGGAGAAGCCCTGGACGCCCTGATACGCGTGGCGAACGGACAGATGCCGGGAGCGGCGTTAAGTTCCGATACCCACCTGCAGATCAGGGCAGCGCTGGAAATGGCGGGAATAGATACTTCTAAGCCGTTCTATGTGAACGGGCGCAAGCTTTACTTCACTGCAGGCGGGGGATTGAGATTTGCCGAGTGATTTGGCTTGAATCACAATTGAAGGATTTGCAAATCAAACAGCTTACATTTACGGAGAGTGTTTTTAACAAAACGAAAGATAAGGGCCAGAATGGCAGCGGAAGTTGGATTGCCAAAAGAAAATTTTCTTAAGCAGTCGGAAGAAAAATTAAAAAATGGTTATGTTCACAAGGGAATGAATCTAAATGATCTTTACAATGAGCAAAGC
>DGEQ01000031.1:3046-15478 GCA_002386045.1 Hungateiclostridiaceae bacterium UBA3922
GCATTTTATGCCTTTTTCGATGAGCATCCTGTCAATGAGGCTCATCATCGCTATGCCGACGCCGATGTTGTTGTATGCGGGCCTTACGCCGAAGCGGCTCAGGTAGGCGGTGTTGTCGGGCAATATCTCCACCCTTGCGCTGCCGACTGCAATGCCGTCGATAAGTGCGATGAAGACTTCCTTTGTCCTGATATCGGCAAGGATGTCATCGACGGTCTCCGTCATGGCCTCCAGGGGCTCCGTCAGGTTCGAGTCCCTCATGTATTTTTCGAAAGACTCCTGCATGATCTCGTGTATCGCAGGAGCGTCGGATTCCACGGCTTTCCTTATTATAAACGCGTAGTTGAACATGTTTTCAGTACCCACTTTCAGTATTTCTCATACCAGTCCCCGATATACCTGACCGAACCGGTGTGCCGATCCGGATCGTCTTTCAGCTACATTTGCTGAGCGCCGGACCGTCATTAGAACTATCCCCTTGCGGCCGACCGCCATTGCGGCGGCATTTTGAGAACTGTCCCCTTGTATCGGACCGGTATCGGAACTGTCTCCTCATGCCGGACCGTCATCGCGGCCGGGTTCTGAAGAACTGTCTCTTCATGCCGGATCGTCATCACGGCCGCACTCTGCAAAACTGCCCCCCTTGTGCCGGACCATCATCACGGCCGACTTCTGCAGAACCGTCCCCATATTTTGAGAACCGTCCCCCTCAAACTGGGTCGTCGGACATGAGCGCCACCATGACGGCTTTCTGCACGTGCAGCCTGTTTTCGGCCTCTTCAAAGACATATGAGTTCGGCCCGTCGATGATGTCCTCGGTGACCTCGTAGCCCCTGTATGCGGGCAGGCAGTGCAGGAACATGGCGTCTTCCTTTGCGAGCGAAAACAGCCTGCTGTTGACCTGGTAGGGCATGAATAGCCTGATGCGCAGGTCTTTCTCGGCCTCCTGGCCCATGCTGACCCAGGTGTCCGTGTACACCACGTCTGCGTCCCTGATGGCCTCTTCCGGGTCTTCGGTAAGTACGACCCTGCTGCCGGACTTCCTGGCGGCATTCCTGGCCTGCTCGATTATCGCCGCGTCGCATTCGTATCCCCGCGGGGAAGCCACAGAGATGTCCATCCCGGTGATCGCGCAACCCTGGAGGAGCGAATTGGCCACGTTGTTGCCGTCGCCGACATACGCCAGCTTCAGCCCCTTGAGCCTGCCTTTCGTTTCGTACACGGTAAACAGGTCCGAGAGCACCTGGCACGGGTGCATCAGGTCCGTAAGGCCGTTTATGACCGGGATCGTCCCGTACCTTGCCAGGTCCAGCACGTCGCTGTGCTTGTAGGTCCTGATCATGATCCCGTGGACATAGTGGGAGAGGACCTTGGCTGTATCGTGTATCGTTTCGCCGCGGCCCAGCTGTATATCGCTGGAACTTAAGAAAATGGCGTAGCCTCCGAGCTGGTACATGCCGACCTCGAATGATACCCTCGTCCTCGTGGAGGATTTGGAGAATATCATGCCAAGGGTCTTTCCCCTGAGCAGGGGATGGGGTATCCCCGCCTTGAGTTCCCTCTTCAGCTTCTCTGCCAGTGTGAACAGTTTTTCGACGTCCTCCACGGACAGGTCGTTAAGGTCGATAAGGTGCTTCATTTCAACAACTCCTTATATAAACATTTTATCCGGCTGCCCTGGTGATGAAAAGCCGGAAAATGAAAAGACCCGTATTTTAACAGGTTTTTCCGTGCAGATACCGGCAAGTTTCCGTCAGGCTGTCTGCAGGCCTTTCCTCCGTGCCTTCAGCAGGCTTTCCCTTCGTACCTTGAATACTCATCCAGCGCGTATATACCGGGCTCGCCGCATTCCGACAGGTGTTCGAGCACGTCGAGTATCGCGTTGGCAGTGTCGAGGGATGTAAGGCACGGTATATTATATTCCATCGAAGTCCTCCTGATGGCAAACCCGAGCCTTCCGGGGACCCCCGCCTTTGCATGGGTGCTCAGTACCAGCGATACCCTGTCTGTCTTGATATAGTCGAGCACCTTGTCTTCCGGCACCAGTTCGGCCGGTATGCCCGCATCGGCAAGGCAGTTGTAGTCGTCCTCGACTGCCAGCAGCTTAAAGCCGAGCTGGCTGAACTTCTTCGATATGGCGATGCAGTCGTCCCTGTCCCATTCGCCCGTTGCGACGAGGACGTTGCCGCCTCTCGGTATCGACAGGCCGGATGCGACCAGCGCCTTGTAGAGCGCGACGCGGAAATCCCTGTCGACGCCCATCACTTCGCCGGTGGACTTCATTTCCGGGCTCAGGAACGTATCGACCGTTGACAGCTTCGCGAACGAGAAGACCGGCGCCTTTACCGCCGTAAAGGAGGACTCTTTCGCCAGGCCCGGCTCATACCCGAGGTCGCGGAGCCGGCTGCCCATTATCAGCTTTGTTGCCACGTTCACCATCGGGATGCCCGTGATCTTGCTCATTATGGGGACGGTCCTGCTGGCGCGCGGGTTGACCTCGATGACGTATACCTTCCCGTTGCTGTCGATGACGAACTGTATATTGAACAAACCTACTATTTTCAGCGCTTTTGCGAGCCTTACCGAATAGTCGGTTATCACGTCCTTTATTTCCCGGGAAAGAGTGTGGGGCGGGTATATGGCGATGCTGTCGCCCGAGTGTACGCCTGCTCTTTCCACATGCTGGAATATGCCGGGGATCAGCACGTCTTCGCCGTCACAGATCCCGTCCACTTCCGCTTCGATGCCGTTGATGTACTTGTCTATGAGCACCGGGTGCTTCGAAGATATCTCCACCGCCATCTTCATGTACTCTTCAAGCGCCCTGTCGTTGTACACTATTTCCATGGCCCTTCCGCCGAGCACGTATGACGGCCTTACCAGTACAGGGTAGCCTATCCTGTTGGCTATCGCCTTCGCTTCGCTGACGGAATAGGCGGTGCTCCCCTCGGGTATCGGTATGTCGAGTTCCTCGAGCAGCCTGAGGAACTTGTCGCGGTCCTCGGCGATGTCGATGCTTTCCACCGAGGTGCCCAGTATCCTGACGCCTTCCTTGTGGAGCGTGCCCGCCAGGTTTATGGCGGTCTGGCCGCCGAACTGGACGATTATGCCCTCGGGCTTTTCTTTCTCTATGATGTCGAGTACGCATTCCTTGGTCAGCGGCTCGAAATACAGCTTGTCGGAGGTGTCGAAGTCGGTGCTGACGGTCTCCGGGTTGTTGTTTATGATGATGGACTCAAGCCCGAGTTCCCTCAGCGTCCTGACGCAGTGCACGCTGCAGTAGTCGAATTCTATGCCCTGGCCTATGCGGATGGGTCCCGAACCTATGACGAGGACCTTCTTCCTGTCGGAGACGACGACATCGTCGTACTCCTCGTAGGTGGAGTAATAATAAGGCGTGCGGGCCTCGAATTCGCCGGCGCAGGTGTCGACGAGTTTGTATACCGGCTTGACCGGGTATTTCTGCCTGAGCTCGAGGACCGTATCCAGCGGCACGTTGAGCAGGTTGGCGATGTACGAGTCGCCGAAGCCTATCTTCTTGGCCCGCATGTAGAGGTCATAGTCGAGCCATGCAATTCCGGCGTTTTTCACGTCCTCTGCGACCTGCACGATGTTCTGCAGCTTGCTGATGAAGAACTTGTCTATCTTCGTGATCTCGACGATCTTATCCACCGGGACGCCTTTCTGCAGCGCCTTGAATATGGCGAATATGCGCTCGTCCCTCGGCGACTCCAGGATTTCCAGCAGTTCGTCGACGGTGTAGTTGTCGAACAGTTCCAGGCCAAGCTGGTAGTTGAGCTTGATGTCGAGGGAGTCGATGGCCTTGAGCAGCGATTCCTCGAAGGTCCTGCCTATGGCCATGACCTCGCCGGTGGCCTTCATCTGCGTGCCCAGCGAGCGGTCGGCGGACTTGAACTTGTCGAAGGGCCAGCGGGGCACCTTCGTGACTACGTAGTCTATCGCCGGCTCGAAGCACGCATAGGTGGTGTGCGTCACCGAGTTCATGATCTCGTCCAGGTTCAGCCCGATGGCTATCTTGGACGCCACGCGGGCGATGGGGTAACCGGTGGCCTTGGACGCAAGGGCACTGGAACGGCTGACCCTTGGGTTGACCTCTATGACCACATAGTCGAAGCTGTTCGGGTCGAGGGCAAACTGGATGTTGCAGCCGCCTTTTATCTCAAGGGCGCGGATTATCTTGATGGACGCGCTGCGCAGCATCTGGTACTCCTTGTCGGACAGCGTCTGGCACGGCGCGACGACGATGCTGTCGCCGGTGTGCACGCCGACCGGGTCGAGGTTTTCCATGCTGCATATGATGATACAGTTGTCCGCGCCGTCACGCATCACTTCGAACTCGATTTCCTTCCATCCCGCGACGCTCTGCTCGAGGAGGACCTGGCGGATCATGCTGAGTTTCAGGCCTTTGCCGCAGATATACCTGAATTCCTCCATGTTGTTGGCTATCCCGCCGCCGGTGCCGCCCAGCGTGTATGCCGGCCTTATTATTATCGGGAAGCCGACTTTTTCAGCGAAGGCGACCGCATCGTCCAGGTCCGTGACGATGGTGCTCATGGGCACCTTTTCACCGATGTTCTGCATCGTCTCCTTGAACAGTTCCCTGTCCTCCGCCTTCTTTATCGACATCAGCGACGTTCCGAGCAGTTCTATGCCATAGCGGTCGAGTATGCCGTCATTGGCAAGCTGAACCGCCATGTTGAGGCCGGTCTGGCCTCCGAAGGACGCGAGTATCCCGTCCGGTCTTTCACGTTCGATTATCTTTTTGACCACGTCTATGGTTATCGGCTCGATATAGACGCGGTCGGCCGTATCCCCGTCCGTCATGATGGTGGCCGGGTTGCTGTTTATGAGGACGACTTCGATGCCCTCTTCTTTGAGGGCCTTGCAGGCCTGGGAGCCCGAGTAGTCGAACTCGGCGGCCTGCCCGATGATTATCGGGCCTGATCCTATGACCAGGACTTTCCTGATGTTTCCATTCCTCGGCATATAGACCTCCGTGCAGTGACTAAAGGTGTCTTCATTAAATCTGGCGCTTCAAAAAAGCTGATACTTTGCGATACATCCCCGCGAGATCCCCTTTTCAGAGAGTATCCAGGAATCTTTCGAGGATGTACGCGGGATCCTGCGGGCCTCCTGCCGATACGGGGCAGTACTGGACCCCGGATACGGGCAGTTTTTTGTGCCTGAAGCCTTCCACCGTGTTGTCGTTCACGTTTATCTGTATTACTTCAACGTCGGCATTTATGCCGGCGTCCAGTGCGTAGTTGTGGCTCTGGGATGTGATGTAGCACCGTCCCGTCGTGAAGTCCTTTACCGGCAGGTTGGCGCCGTGATGGCCGTATTTCAGCCTGCGGACGGTCCCTCCCAGGGCCAGCCCGAGCAACTGGTGCCCGAGGCCGATGCCAAGCAGCGGCTTTTTGCCGATGAGCCCGGCCAGCGCCTGTTTCAGTTCCGGCAGGTCGCGCGGGTCTCCGGGGCCGCCGGATACGACCACTCCGTCGGGGCTGCATGCCAGCACTTCATCGGCCGACGATGATGCGGGGAGTATGTGTATCTCGCAGCCGTGCTTCCGGAAGTACCTGATGAGGGCTTTCCTGGTCCCAAGGTCGATCAGCGCGATCCTTTTCCCGTTTCCTTCGATGTGTACCGGTTCCTTTACCGTGACTTCATACACCGGGCGGCGTCGTTCCTGCATGCCGGCCCTGAGCCTTTCGAGCAGCACGTCCACGTTGCCGCATTCGGTGGATATTATGCCGAACATGCTGCCTTTCGTGCGGATGTGTTTCACCAGCGCCCTCGTGTCGATGCCCCTGAGGCCGATGATGTTGTTCTCCCTGAAAAATTCGTCGGTGCCGATGGAGCACCGCCAGTTGTTGGGATGGTCGCACAGTTCCTTGACTATGAACCCCTGGACCTGCACGCTGCCGGATTCGCTGTCTTCTGCGTTGAATCCGCAGTTGCCGATCAGCGGGTAGGTCATAGTCACTATCTGGCCTTTATATGACGGATCGGTGATTATCTCCTGGTATCCCGTCATCGATGTATTGAACACCACTTCTCCGATGGTTTCGCCACCGGTCCCGAAACCGAACCCGGGGAAGTATGTCCCGTCTTCGAGGACCAAAACTGATTTCATTGCCAATGCTCCCTGTCCTGCCTTTCTGTCGGATAGATCTGTCCCTGATCCCCCGTGAAGGACCGGCATCGTCGCGATACCGGTCCCTGCCGGGTAAACGGCTGTTTCAGCAGTGTGTCCTGACGGCCGGCATCACAGCGATGCCAGCACTTCGTCCAGCGTCCTGACGAAATTATCGATATCGTCCCTGGTTACTATTAGAGGAGGAAGAAGCCTTATGACACTGGTCCCGACACTGCCGACGAGGAAGCCCCGCCCGAACAGCCGGTTTTTGACTTCGACCGCTTTGTCCTGTGCCAGTTGTATGCCTGTCATGAGCCCGAGGCCCCTGACTCCGGATATTATCCTGTGTTTTTCGGACAGCCTTTCCAGTTCGCCCATGAGATAGCTGCCCATCTTTTCTGCGTTTTCAGGGAGCTTCTCATCGAGCATCGTCCTGAGGACGGCAAGGCCTGCCGAACATGCCAGCGGGTTCCCGCCGAAGGTGGAGCCGTGGTCGCCCGGTTCGAATGCCCCGGCGACGGATTCCTTCGCACACAGCGCCCCGATGGGGACTCCGCCTGCCAGCGCTTTTGCCAGCGTGAAAATGTCGGGCTCCACGCCGTAGTGTTCATATGCGAAGAGTTTCCCCGTCCTGCCCATGCCTGTCTGGATCTCATCGATCATGAGCAGGAGGCCTTTCTCGTCGCAAAGCCTGCGGACGGCCTGCACGTATTCCTTATCCATCGGGTGCACGCCGCTTTCGCCCTGTACGAGTTCCAGCATGACAGCGCAGGTCGTATCGTCGATAGCCTTTTCCAGGGCGCCGATGTCGTTGGGCTGTACATGTCTGAACCCGGGCATCAGCGGCTCATAGGGTTTCTGGTATTTTTCCTGCCCGGTGGCCGCGACTGTGGCAAGGGTCCGCCCGTGGAACGAATCTTTCAGCGTGATTATGCCGTACTTTCCGGGCATGCCCTTCTTTTTGAAGTATATCCTGGCAAGCTTGATCGCGCCCTCGTTGGCCTCGGCGCCGCTGTTGCAGAAGAAGACGCGGTCGGCGCAGGATACCTCCGCCAGCATTTTCGCAAGCTTAGCCTGGGATCCTATATAGTACAGACTGGAACAGTGGATCAGCTTCCTGGCCTGTGAACAAACCGCTTCGACGAGTGCCGGGTGTGCATGGCCCAGCGCGTTCACGGCTATGCCGCTGAGAAAGTCGTAGTATTTGCGGCCGTCGCTGTCGTAAAGGAATATGCCCTGCCCGTATTCGAAGCACACGGGCGTGCGCCGGCCGAACGTGTTCATGTAGTACCTGGAGTCTATCTCCATTATTTCCTTGAGGTCCATGGCCCATCTCCTTTTCACCACATGAGAAAGGTTTCATGTGATAGCGTATTCATAATTATACAACTATATGTATAAAGATGCAACAGTAATTTGATTTTTGGTCCGGCTGCGGTCCGGCGATCCGGCTGCGTTCCGGCTGCGGTCCGGCGATCCGGCTTATGATCCGGCGGAACAGCAGCGGCCGGGCAAGATACAGCAGGCAACCGGGCAAGATATGGCCGGCAACCGGGCAAAATAAAGAAATGTCCCCGTGGGAACATTTCCTTGATACCTGCGTGGCCATCATATCTTTTCGTTTTCGTAGTAGGGCACCTTTTCTTTCATTATCGCGGTCCCTATGCCCTGGTTGGTGAAGATCTCGAGCAGTATGCAGTGGGGTATCCTGCCGTCGATTATGTGGGTCCTGCCGACGCCCCTCTCCAGCGCGTCGAGGCAGCCGAGCACCTTCGGGATCATGCCGCCGTCTATGACCTTTTCCTCGATCAGCCTGTGTACCTCGGCGGCTGTCAGTGCATAGTAGACTTCCTGGCTGTCCTTCGATTTCCTGACTCCTTCCACGTCCGTGAGCAGCATCAGCTTTTCGGCCTTCAGCGCCGCCGCGATCTCTCCGGCCACCGTGTCGGCGTTGATGTTGTAGCTGCGCCCGTCCCTGCCGATGCCTATGGGGGCGACGACCGGTATGTACTCGTCTTTTGCCAGCAGTTCGAGGACCTTGGAGTTGACCCTCGTTATCCTGCCCACCTGGCCGATGTCCCTTTCGACGCCGTCGACGACGACCTTGTACTGTTCGCATTCCAGCAGGTTGCCGTCTATGCCGCAGATGCCTATGGCCTTTCCTCCCTTCTGGTTGATGAGGGACACTATTTCCTTGTTCGTCTTGCCCACCAGGACCATCTGTGCGGCTTCCATCGTCTGCACGTCGGTGACCCTGAGGCCGTTGACGAACTCCGTTTTGATGTCCAGGCGCTTCAGCATGCTGTTTATGTCCGGCCCGCCGCCATGGACCACCACCGGGTTGAGGCCGATGTACTTGAGCAGCGTGATGTCCTCGACCACGGAATTTTTGAGTTCATCGCTTACCATGGCATTGCCGCCGTATTTTATGACGACGGTCTTGCCATGCAGCTTTTGCATGTAAGGCAGAGCTTCGATAAGTATCTCGGCCTTTTTGATTATCGATTCCATTTTCGGATCCAATGTCCTGTACCTCCATGTATCCAATATTCATCTGTCCGGTATCTAAGAACTGTGACCAGGCTGACCGGACCGGATCGCCTTTATGCGTCGGCTTTCCCGGGCAGGTTGCCCTTTATGTGCCGGGTTTTTGTGATGCACCTGCTTCCTTGATCCTATTCCAGCCCGGTACGTTCATCAATACCCATCATTATATTCATGCACTGGACGGCGGCGCCCGACGCACCTTTGCCCAGGTTGTCGAGCCTTGCCGTCAGCAGGATGTGTTCCTCGTTGCCTGCGACGTATATTTCCAGCATGTTCGTACCGTTGCAGCCGGTGGTGGCCAGGAAACCGTCCACGATACCGCCTTCCGAACCATAAGGGAAGACCTTTATGAAGTGCTGGTCCTTATAATAATTATAAAGGAAATCACAGACGGACTCCGCGCTGTTCTTCCCCGGCAGCAGCCTTGAGTGGAGCGGGATCGCCACCGTCATGCCCCGGTAGTTGTAGCCGATGATCGGCGTGAAAAGGGGCGGGCGGCTGAGGCCCGTTATTTTCTGCATCTCCGGGAGATGCTTGTGCCTGAGCGCCAGGGCGTAAAACCGCGGGCTCCTGATCGCTTCATCCGCAGGATCAGCCGAAGCGTATTCCGCTATGCGCTTTTTGCCTCCGCCGCTGTAGCCCGAAACGGCGTGGCATGTCACCGGATAATCCGCCGGCACTATGCCTGCTTTGACCAGCGGGTACATCAGGGCATTGAAGCCCGTCGCATAGCAGCCGGGGACCGCGACCCTTTTTGATGCAGCGATCTTTTCCCTGTGTTCCCTGCTGAGTTCAGGCAATCCGTAGGCCCATCCGTCGTTGGTCCTGTGGGCGGTGCTTGCGTCAATTATGCGAGTGTTTTCGTTCTCCACCAGCGATACCGCTTCCCTTGCCGCGTCGTCCGGCAGGCATAAAAATACAATGTCGGCCTCGTTTATGAATTTTTTCCTTTCATTTATATCTTTTCTTTTCTCGGGCGATATCTTCAGCAGTTCTATATCGTCCCTGCCTTGCAGGCGCCCGTTGATCTCAAGTCCCGTCGTGCCTTCCTGCCCGTCCACGAATACCTTGCAAACCATTGCCGGCCTCCCTGAGAAACATTGTCGGTTGTCTTAATGATAGCACAGTCTTAATGATAGCACATTTTTTGAGTAATAATTATACATTAACATGTATAAAATTGCAATATTGTGATCAAAGAAACATTATGCAAAGTAACTAAATAACTTTTTAATATTTTGTTAAAAAGTATACTGGTTAGAAACGGGGTGACATGTTATAGTATAACTAACGTTGCTATGCTCATATAAATTCAGGAGGGGGAAAAATGGCAAACGTAAGTCTGAAACACGTTTACAAAAGATTCGAAGGCGGTGTCACGGCGGTAAGTGACTTTACCCTCGACATAGAGGACAAGGAGTTCGTGATCCTCGTCGGACCGTCAGGCTGTGGCAAAACCACGACACTGAGAATGGTAGCCGGACTCGAAGAGGTCACCGAAGGCGAGATCTACATCGGTGACAGGCTTGTCAACGACGTTCAGCCCAAGGACAGGGACATCGCGATGGTTTTCCAGAACTACGCCCTGTATCCGCACATGACCGTGTTCGACAACATGGCCTTTGGTCTTAAGCTCAGGAAAGTCCCCAAGGACGAGATAAAGAAGAGAGTCCATGAAGCGGCGAAGATACTCGAGATCGAGCACCTGCTCGACAGGAAGCCGAAGGCTCTCTCCGGTGGTCAGAGGCAGAGGGTCGCGCTCGGCCGTGCCATAGTCCGTGACCCGAAGGTATTCCTCATGGACGAGCCTCTTTCCAACCTCGACGCAAAGCTGAGGGTGCAGATGAGGCTTGAGATCACCAAACTGCATCAGAAGCTGAATACAACGTTCATTTACGTTACGCACGACCAGACGGAAGCTATGACGATGGGTACCAGGATCGTCGTCATGAAGGACGGCTTCATCCAGCAGGTCGACACTCCGACGGCGCTTTACGACAGGCCGGTCAACATGTTCGTCGCAGGCTTCATCGGCAGCCCGCAGATGAACTTCATCAACGCCACGATCGAAAAGCGCGGCGACGATATCTTCCTGAAGTTCGGGACCCACGAGATCAAGCTGCCTGAGGCAAAGGCGAAGAAGCTCGAGAACAGCGACTACATCGGAAGGGACGTCATCATGGGCATCAGGCCTGAGGCGATCCACGATGAAGAGATATTCCTGCAGAGCATGCCCGACAGCACAGTCACCGCGAACGTCGAGGTCGTCGAGATGCTCGGTTCAGAGACGCTGCTGCACATGTACATCGATGACTTCAGCGTCACCGCAAGGGTCGACCCCAGGACGAAGACCAGGGCCGGCGATGTCATCAAGATAGCCCTCGATGCCAACAGGATCCACCTGTTCGACAAGGATACAGAAAAGACGATAATCAACTGATATCATATAAAGCAGGAGAGGAAGATCGACAATCTTCCTCTTTTGTTTTATCCGCAGATGTTTTATCCGTGAATCTGATGTTCAAAATCCTTGTACAATATAGTATAATTAACCCTGGCAGTGTTTTGCCTATTCGGTAGGAGCAGCGGGAGGGATATTCTTGCGGCTGTATCAGAACCTCATAAACCAGATACGGGAGAATGTCGACGGCAATTTCGGCATAATGGACAAAACCGGCCTGATACTCGGCTGTACGGATGAACGGCAGACAGGCATGATACATCCGCTGTCAGACGAGATACTCAATGACAGCAGGGACGAACCCGAGTTCGAGGGCTGGCTGTTCCGGAAGGTGTTCATTAAAAACAGGCTGGAGTTCATAGTTTACACGGATGTCCCAAAGGAGCAGGGCAAAGCGCTGCTGGCGATGTTTGCAATAAACGTGTCCAACCTGAGGAGCTACCACGAAGACAAGTTCGACAGGGCTAACTTCTTCAAAAACGTGATCACCGACAACATCCTTCCCGGTGATATCCAGATCAGGGCGAAGGAACTGCATATACCGATCAATACCTGCAGGGTGGTCTTCCTGATAAAGACGGAGGAGTCGAAGGACATACATCCGCACGAGGTGGTATCGGGCCTTTTCCCCAAGAAACAGAAGGACTATGTCATAGCGCTGGATGAGGAGACACTGGTGCTCATAAAGGAACTGAAGGATGCCGACGATCATGAGGATATCGACAGGACCGCAAAGGCCATCATCGACACGCTGAATACCGAACTGATGGTGAAGGCGCAGATAGGCATAGGGTCCGTCGTGGACAACATACGGGACATCGGGCGGTCCTTCAAGGAAGCGCAGACGGCGCTGCAGATAGGCAGCATCTTCGACAGCGACAAGGCGATCATAGATTACAACAACCTGGGCATCGGAAGGCTGATCTACCAGCTTCCCACCACGATGTGCAGGCTGTTCCTGAAGGAAGTGTTCAAGAAGGGGTCCTTAGAATCGCTGGACCAGGAAACGCTGCTTACGATACAGAAGTTCTTCGAGAACAACCTGAATGTAAGCGAGACGTCCAGGCAGCTTTACGTACACAGGAACACGCTGGTCTACAGGCTGGACAAGATCCAGAAGACCACCGGCCTCGATTTGCGGAAATTCGACGATGCCATCACGTTCAAGGTATCACTGCTGGTAAAGAAGTACCTGGACAAGGCCGAAAGCATGGAGGGGGAGATAGTGTGAGGAAAGGGGGACACTCCTCAGCGATGAGGTATT
>DGEQ01000031.1:15635-21357 GCA_002386045.1 Hungateiclostridiaceae bacterium UBA3922
CTCAGCGATGAGGTATTCCCCACGGGTCGGGGAATGTCCCCGCTTTGATACCGGACGGTCCTCCCCCCGTTTCACGGGATTTTCAGTTTTGTGAAACAATCTTGTAACGAAAAAAAGCAGGATTTCCGACACTTTTTGCAGAATAAGTACTCAATGTGTATAAATACAGGCGATTCGACGACATCGTTCGACATACGTGTCGTCTGCATATATGACCGAGGTGCATCGAATTGGTTGAACTAAGGAACGTATCAAAGACCTACGCGAATGGTACGGTCGCGTTGAGGGATATAAATCTGAGACTGGACAAGGGCGAATTCGTTTTCCTGGTCGGGCCGAGCGGATCGGGCAAATCCACGCTCGTGAAGCTGCTGCTGAAGGAAGAGGACGCCACCGAGGGGGAAGTTTACGTAAACGGTTACGACGTCACGTCCATGACGAGACAGGAGATACCGTACCTCAGGAGGAGCCTCGGGGTAGTGTTCCAGGATTTCAGGCTGCTGCCGAACAAGACTGTATATGAGAACGTAGCCTTCGCGATGATCATAACCGAGGCGCTGCCCAAGGAGATAAGGAGGCAGGTGCCGATGGCGCTGGCGCTTGTCGGGCTGAGCAGGAAGGCGAACATGTACCCGCACCAGCTTTCAGGCGGGGAGCAGCAGAGGGTCGCGCTGGCGAGGGCCCTGGTCAACAACCCGGCCCTGCTGATAGCCGACGAGCCGACAGGCAATCTTGATCCGGAGACATCATGGGAGATAATGAAACTTTTGAGCGAGATCAACCACAGGGGTACGACGGTCATAGTCGCGACGCACGAGAAGTCCATCGTAGATGCGATGAAGAAGCGTGTCGTCGCAATCAGCAAGGGTGTGATCGTAAGGGATCAGGAGAAAGGACTTTACAGGGATGAAGATAAGAACACTCCGGTACTTTATTAAGGAAGGTTTCATAAACTCATACAGGAACAAGCTGATGTCGCTGGCGTCGGTCCTCATAGTGGTCACGTCGCTGATCATATTCGGCGTATTCGTGCTGATATCGCTCAATGCGCAGCACAACATCGGGATCTGGAAGGAGCAGCCGCAGCTCCAGGCGTTCTGCTACCAGGAGATCGACGATATCCAGGTGCGCCGCGTGGAGGAGATCATCAAGGCTGACGAAAGGATCCTGTCTTACGAGAAGGTGACCAGGGAGCAGGCCCTGGAGAGGATGCGCGAAAGGCTCGGCAAGGACGCGGCCATACTGGACGGATACGGAGCGGACATATTCCCTGTATCCTTCATAATCAGGCTGAAGGATGTAAGCTACAGCAGCGAGGTCGTAAAGGATCTCGAGAAAGTGACCGGCATCGAAAAGGTGAGCTATTCGCAGGATACGGTGGAACTGATCACCAGGATGTCCCACTGGTTCAGCCTGGGATGCAGCGTGATGATAATAGTATTCCTGGTGGCCTCGGTCTTCATCATTGCGAACACGATCAAGCTTACAGTATTTGCAAGGCGCAGGGAAATCAGTATAATGAAATATATAGGTGCCACGGATTGGTTCATACGCTGGCCTTTTGTGGTAGAAGGTGTTATAATTAGTATTACGGGGGCAATTTTGGCATTCATTGTTTCTGCATACGGATATAAGGCTGTGGTAGACAAGTTCACACAGGATGCATTCTTTGCCCAGACGAACCTTCTGAGCATGCTCAGCATCGAAAGCGTATGGAGCAGGCTCGCCGTATACTACGCTGTGATAGCTGTCGTGGTCGGAGCGGCGGGAAGCTTCGTTTCGATGCGGAGGTACCTGAAGGTGTAAGCAGACTGCTAAACCAAGGCATGGAGGACAGGTAACGTGAAGATGAAAAGATTCACACTGGCGATCCTGCTCATCGCGCTGACAGTTTGTTCTGTATACCCCGTGATCGCGGCGGACGAACTGAAAGAGGCGCAGAACAAGAAAGCAGCAGCGGACAACCGGATTGCCGATCTGACAAAAAAGAAGCAGGCTGAACTGCAGGAAAAGGCAAAGCTCGAGAAACAGAAGGAAGAACTCGCAAAGCAGCAAAGAGAAGAAACGAATGCCATCGAAGAACTTGAGAAACAGATCGCAGAAGCGAAGGAACACCTGAGACAGACGGAGCTTGCTCTTGCACAGGCTACGGCCGAGTACAACCAGATGGACGAACTGGTCAAGACCCGGCTCCAGGTCATGTACAAGAATTCCGGCACATCGCTGCTCGATACCCTCCTTTCATCGGGAAGCGTGGTAGAGTTCTACGAGAGGCTGCATTACATGCAGGTGGTATCCGAGAACGACAGCAGGCTGATGCAGCAGTTGGAAGAAGCAAGGCAGGACGTGGAACTCAAGAAGCAGATGCAGGAACAGGCGAAGGCCCTTCTTGAGGAGAAGCTTAAGGAAAGGGAGGAACGGCTGGAACAGATCAAGACCTCCAGGGCGAGGGTCGAAGGCGAGATAACAAGGACGCAGAAAGAGATACAGCAGCTTGAAAAAGAAATAGACAGATGGATCGAGGAGTCCAAGAAGCTGGCGAGCCAGATCAAGGCCCTTTCCTCGAAGAACAAATACGTGGGCGGATCGATGACATGGCCGTGTCCAAGTTCCTACAGGGTGACGTCCACGTTCGGGATGAGGAAGCATCCTATCCTCAGGAAGTACAAGATGCACACCGGCGTCGACATAGCCGCGGACAAGGGGGCAGCCATAGTTGCGGCCAACAGTGGTACCGTCATAATGGCCGGGTATGACAATACCGGCTACGGGAACATGGTGGTCATAGACCACGGCGGCGGCATCACGACCCTGTATGCCCACGCAAGCAAGTTGCTTGTCAAGGTAGGAGACAAGGTCAAGGCAGGACAGACCATAGCGAAGGTCGGGAGCACCGGCCTGTCCACGGGCAACCACCTGCATTTCGAAGTCAGGGTCAACGGTGAGCCGGTGGATCCCATGAAGGGTTATCTCAAGGCAAAATAAATAAAGAAAGGCCGTCGCAAAACAGACAAAGAAAGGCCGTCCCGGGAGAAAACAGTGCAGACCGGTATCTGCCGGAATAAGCGGATCCCTGGGATGCGTAAGACTGAATAGAGCGCCGAAAGCGCACACGATCAAGGATCAGGATGCGGACCCGGTTGAAAAACCGGGTTTATTTATTTTCGCCGGCGCATAAAGATATATGGAATCATCTTTCGGGAGTGTTTTTATGCGCAGGCTCTTCACGATACGGCAGGTTGCCGTCATCGTCGCGGTGACGCTGGTTTTTTCGGTCGGTGCGTCGGCTTTCGTCTTCCGCTCGGTCCGGGCAGCCGGGGAAAGGTACACGATAACCTTTGACGCAGATTCGGTGGATTACAGGAACGTGGTCAAGTTCAACCGTGTCATGGATATACTCAAAAATGATTTCTACATGAAGGTCGACGCAAACAAAATGCTCGAAGGGGCGATATACGGCCTTGCTGAATCGCTGGGCGACCCGTACACGGTGTACTTTGACAGGGAGCACATGGAAGCCTTCCTCGAGAAGTCCAGGGGCAGCTACGTTGGCATTGGCGTCACCGTCAATGTGGATGATGACGGCCTCCTGACGGTCGTAGAGCCGATGAAGGGATCCCCCGCGATGGAAGCGGGCATACGCCGGGGCGACAAGATCGTGAAGGTGGACGGCAGGGACGTGACGTCGATAAGCGACGAGAACATGATCATAAGCATGATAAAGGGGAAGGAAAACACCCGTGTGAGAATCACGGTCTACCGGCCTTCGGAGGACAGGTACGTCCAGTTCGACATCAAGCGCAAACGTATCAGGGCGTCCAACATAAAAAGCGAGATACTGGACGGTGATATAGGGTACATACGGATCGTCATGTTCGACAGTGAAATAGCCAGGTACTTCAAAAACGACCTCAACAGCATGCTCGAAAAAGGCATAAAGGGGCTCATCATAGACCTGCGGGACAATCCGGGCGGCTCCTTCGAGCAGGTGGTGGAAATTGCCGACAGCCTGCTTCCCGCAGGGACCATAGTTTACACCGAGGACAGGGACGGCAGAAAAGAATACAGGTATTCGGACAGGGCATATACAGACATACCCCTCGTCATCCTGATCAACGGCAACAGTGCCAGCGCATCCGAAATACTCGCAGGCGCGGTCAGGGATCACGGAAGGGGCATGCTCGTCGGGACGAGGACGTTCGGGAAAGGACTGGTCCAGGAACTTAAGCTGCTTGGAGACGGCTCGGGCATCAAGGTCACCATTTCACGCTACTTCACGCCTTCGGGGATCTGCATCCAGGGCTTCGGCATCAAACCTGACATCGAGGTCGGTGTTTATGAGGAGTACAGGAACCTTCCTGTTTCGCAGATACCGAGGGACAGGGACGTCCAGCTCAGGTCGGCCATCGGGGCGCTGCTTGGCGGTCTGGAGTAAAAAGTATGTATAAAAGGTTTTTTTCTCCACAGAATATTTAGTGAAATGCTACCAACGGATGGAAGAGGTGTGGAGATGGAGAAAAAACCTGATCCCAATGAAAAGTTGAAGTTCGAGATCGCCAGCGAGCTTGGACTCAGGGAGAAAGTGATGAAGTACGGATGGAAAAGCCTGTCCGCCAAGGAAACGGGCAGGATCGGCGGGCTGATGTCAAAAAGGAGAAGGGCGCTGCAGAATACGGGCGGGGAGCCGGAATAAAAGGAGCCGGGCATTGCGTCCGGCTTTTTTGCTGCCTTTTTTTATGGTATCATTTACGGGTGGATAACAGGCGTCCCGGGGATGCGGGCGCCATGCGGGGTGGATCACGGTGACGGCTGTTTACGGCGATTTTGCGTTTTATTATGACAGGCTCATGCGGGACGTGGATTATTCCATGTGGGCCGATTACGTGACGGAAATCTTCAGGCGGCACGGCCGGGAGCCGGAACTGGCGGCGGACCTCGGGTGCGGCACGGGCAGCTTTTGCCTGGAGATGGCCGGGAGGGGCTTCGATATGATAGGGATCGACGCGTCGGCCGAAATGCTGGGCATCGCGAAGCAGAAGGCCGTCAGCGCCGGCGCTGACATCCTTTTCCTGAACCAGGACATGACGTCGTTCGAACTCTATGGTACCGTCGGTGCCATCACATGCCTCATGGACAGCATCAACTACGTTACGTACAAGAACGACCTGAAGCGGATGTTCAGGCTTGTGAAGAACTACCTGGATCCCGGTGGGCTGTTCGTATTTGACATCAATTCTCCGTACAAGTTCGAAAATATCCTGTCGTCCAATGTGTTCTGCGAGACCTCCGATGATGTCTCGTACATCTGGCAGAACACCTACGACAGGCGTTCGCGGCTGTGCAGGTTCGATCTTACCTTTTTCGTGAAGGAAGGAAAGTTATACAGGAGGTTCGATGAGACCCATTACGAACGAAACTATGACACCGGCGAACTTGAACGGATGCTCCTGGATACCGGGATGACGGTACTTGGGATATATGATGCATTCAGGTTCAGGAAACCCGGTCCGAAAGCCGAGAGGATATTCTTCGTATGCAGGAAGCCGGAATGATTTTCCGCGGGGCCAGGGTATTCTGTCGGATATTGCATAAAAAGCGGGAGTTGCGGGGATTATTTGATTGACAACCCGTGAACCGGTGTGTTACACTGATTAAGGTTTGGCTCAACAGACGTATTGCAGCCGGACTTAAGTAGAATCCAGGAGGTTTATTGTAATGCAAA
>DGEQ01000040.1:0-691 GCA_002386045.1 Hungateiclostridiaceae bacterium UBA3922
CCGGTGTCGAAGTGGAGAATGAAGGGGATGAGCGGATCAGGATAACCAGGGTCAGGGTAACGTCCCGTACCGGAGAAATTTCTATAGGAAAGCCGATGGGAAACTACATCACCCTTGAAATCCCGGGGCTGAAAGAAAATGACCGCGACCTGTATGAAGACGCCTGCAGGGCCCTGGCGAAAGAACTGACAGGTATCATGAAGCTGAATGACAATACACTGACTCTGGTGGTCGGCCTCGGGAACTGGAATGTCACTCCCGATGCACTCGGCCCGAAAGTGGTGTCGAACATGATGGTGACAAGGCATCTGCTGGAATACCTTCCGGACCAGGTCGATGAAGGCGTAAGGCCGGTCTGTGCCGTTGCCCCGGGAGTCCTCGGAATAACAGGGATAGAGACGGGGGAAATAGTGAAGGGAATAGTCGACAGGATACGCCCTGATTACATCATAGCCATCGACGCGCTGGCCGCAAGGAAGCTGGAAAGGGTGAACACAACGATACAGATAGCGGATACGGGTATTGCCCCCGGTTCTGGCGTCGGCAACAAGAGGATGGAGCTTTCAAAGGATACGCTGGGTGTACCTGTCCTGGCCATAGGCGTACCGACTGTGCTGGATGCGGCCACCATGGCGAACGATGCCATCGACCTGGTGCTGGACAGCCTTATCGAGCAGGCTCCGCAGGGAAC
>DGEQ01000040.1:994-1855 GCA_002386045.1 Hungateiclostridiaceae bacterium UBA3922
GGAAATCTCATCGTCACGCCCAAGGAAATTGACGATGTGGTCAGGAGGGTGTCGAAGGTCATAGCCAACGGGCTCAATATAGCGCTCCACAAGGGGATAGACTTTGACGACATCGACCGGTACATCAATTAGTCAGGCTTTATTTTGACCCCCGAAAGAAGTATAATTAAGAAAACGCAGTCATATTCACATGATGCGTCAATAATGTTCATTCGGGGGTCGGAATGAAGCAAAGCGGAAGATACGCGGTCATATTTATAGCGGCAATGGCGCTGTGGAACACCATCATAATAAAGCCATTGAAAATACTGTCCGTTTTTTTCCATGAACTGGGTCATTCCCTGATGGCTGTCATTTTCGGGAACGGCATAGCAGGTTTCAGGATATATTTCAATGAGAGCGGTTATGCGCGGACGCTGCCGAAGGACTGGTTCTCAGCCTTTATAATAGCAAACGGAGGCTACCTGGGCAGTGTTCTCTTTGCGCTGCTCATACTGAAACTGAAAAAAACGCAGGCAAGGAAATACATACTTGGAGCATGTGCCATCCTGCTGCTTGGCATGTCGATCGCATACGGCGATTCTTTTTTCACAGTCATATACGCAGCAATTTTCGCAGGTTTCGTGATAATCATATATATGCTGAGAAATGACAGGATCAATGACTGGGCCACTGACATAATCGGAGTAGTCTGCGCTGTCTATGCAGTTTACGATACTTTTGTGGATACCATACTCCTTGAGATAAACCGCAAGATCGGCCTGATACCGGGTTGGGGAGCGGCCAGGCCTGCCACGGACGCGGTGCAGCTTGAAATGATGACAAAGGTGCCGGCAGTCGTCTGGGGCGTGATATGGTTCA
>DGEQ01000040.1:2033-2294 GCA_002386045.1 Hungateiclostridiaceae bacterium UBA3922
CAAGGTCGAGACGGACCGCAGCGTGACGGCTGCCGGTGCGGCGAATATCCCGGGTTTCTTGTAGATCGCTTGTAAAATAAAATTACCTGCCTTGGAGGTTTCCTATGGACAATATGGACAAGATCCGGCTGATGAAAGAAAAGATCGAACTGCTCAACAGGGCGGCAAAAGCGTATTACCAGGAAAACCGCGAGATAATGTCCAATTACGAGTATGACAAACTCTATGACGAACTGGCCGAGCTGGAGAAGGAAACGGGGA
>DGEQ01000040.1:2500-3504 GCA_002386045.1 Hungateiclostridiaceae bacterium UBA3922
GGTCATGGCTTGGAAGCCGTAAAGGAATGCTTTCATGGAAGCTCGACGGTCTCACGCTCGTACTTACATACAGGGGCGGCAGTCTTGAAAAGGCCGTCACGCGAGGCAACGGCGAAGTCGGAGAAGTTGTGACGAACAACGTGAAAGTCTTCAAAAACATACCTCTCGCCATCCCGTATAAGGGAGACCTTGTACTTAGGGGAGAGGCGGTCATCAGCTATTCCGACTTCAACAGGATCAATGAGGAATTGATCGATGCCACCATAAAATACAAGAACCCGAGGAATCTCTGCAGCGGTTCGGTACGTCAGCTGAACAACAGGGTGACCTCGGAGAGGAACGTGAATTTCTTCGCATTTTCGCTTGTGAGGGCAGACGGAGTCGATTTCGGCAATTCGCGCGCCGCGCAGCTGGAATGGCTCAGGTCCCAGGGATTCGACGTAGTGGAATACCGCATGGTAGATGCGGAAACCGTTGAGGAAGCGGTCAGATGGTTTGCTGAACACGTCGAGGGGTATGATCTGCCGACCGACGGACTTGTCCTTGCTTTTGACGACATCGCTTACGGCGAATCGCTGGGGACTACGGCGAAATTCCCGAGGGATTCCATCGCTTTCAAATGGCGGGACGAGATAAAAGAAACTGTGATAAAGGAGATAGAGTGGAGCGCGTCCAGGACAGGGCTGATCAACCCCATAGCCATATTCGGGCCCGTCGAACTGGAAGGTACCACGGTGAGCCGTGCCAGCCTGCACAATATAAGCATAATGGAAGAGCTGCAGGTCGGCATTGGTGATACGGTCAGCGTGTACAAGGCCAACATGATAATTCCCCAGATACATGAAAACCTTACCAGGAGCGGAAACCTGCAGATACCTGACAAATGCCCGGTATGCGGCGGACCTGCCGAGATAAGGCAGAACAGCGATGTAAAGTACCTGTACTGTCCCAATAAAAACTGCGCTGCAAAGCACATAAAGAAGTTCACCCATTTCGTCAGCAGG
>DGEQ01000122.1:0-1522 GCA_002386045.1 Hungateiclostridiaceae bacterium UBA3922
TCGTCCTTTTCAGTACCGTCGAAGAATGTTACCTTTCTCCTGGTGGAGTCATACATCGCCCTGTCCGTGATCCAGCTCCTGTTCGAGAATATGACGAGCGGCGGCGCCGATGAAAGGATGTCTTCCCCCATCAGCAGCCTCGAATCGTATTCAAGCCCGAACAGGTTGGAAAGCGTGGGTATTATGTCCAGGCTGTCGCAGGGTTTATCCACTACGACAGGATCCATGCCCTTTTTGTATATTATGAGATGGTTCCTGTAGATCTCGAAGTTGGTCTCCACCTCGTGGCCTGCCAGTTCGTCGATGTTTTCCTTCGGAAGGCCATAGGGATAGTGGTCGGCGCTCAGTACTATGACCGTGTTTTCAGCGATGCCGGCCTCTTCGAGCCGGTCCATCAGCGCTTTCATAGCGAACTCCAGTTCAAGGTTGCAGGCGATGTATGCCTTGGATGCGTCTGAATACGGGAGATGGTCGACATACTTCCTGTTCTTCGCAGCCATCTGGTTCCCGTAGAAATTGTAGTTCATGTGCCCGCTAACGGTCATGTAGTATGCGTGGAACGGCTGGTGGTCTATATATTCGTCTACCGTGACCTCGATCATCTCAAGGTCCGATTCGGGCCATGTCTTTTTGACCTCGAGGCCGTTCCCCACTCCCTTGTAGTCATATCCCATGTTTGGATGCGATAAGTGCCTGTTGTAATAGGTGTACGTGTGGTTGTGGTATGCCTTTGTAAGGTACCCCAGTTTCCTGAACTGGTTGCCCAGGGCAAACGGCATGTAGTTGCTGCCCGACTTTGAGAAGCTCCAGACTCCGCCCTTGGGTATCAACCCCGTGCATGCCACGTATTCTCCGTCGGACGTGCTCACCCACCATACCGGGGTATAGAAATTCCTGAACACGAATCCCTCGTTTATCATCTTATACAACGTTGGAGTCAGTTCCGGACTCACAGCATACGGCGAAAAACCTTCCGCAGTGAACATGATCAGGTTGCATCCCTTGAATATCCCGGTATATTCATTGGTCGGAGTCGGTTCGACGGAAGAGAAGTATTTGTGCATCTGGTACAGCGGATCGCTCTCTCCCGCTGCCATCAGTGCTTCAAAATCTATATCCATCACGTTGTAGGGCTTTACGGGCTCGTCCGGATCTCCGGGCTCCTCCACTGGAGAGCCTGTTTCCTGTGCAGGCAGGTCTTCCTGGCTTTCCGGTCCCCTGTCCCCTGCCGGAGTCTCGTCCGGCATTTCGCCGGACGGTCCTGTATCTCCCGTTTCGCCGTCCGGTCCAGTAATACCTGTGCCCGTGCCGTCATCTCCCCTCGATTTCGCATACAGCCTGTTAAGCAGTGACTCCTGCAATGCATCCGACACCATGCGTTCCATATCCAGGCGCATGGTGGTGAACAGCCCCAGCCTGTCGACAGAGAGGTCCAGTGAAAATGTATCGAAATACAGCGTGTTCTGAGAAGAAGGATCATCGCCAGTAGCCACGACACAGGCGATCGAGCCCGAATAGCTCA
>DGEQ01000122.1:1813-8843 GCA_002386045.1 Hungateiclostridiaceae bacterium UBA3922
ATATTTTTCAGTATGGCTTCCAGCGCGATATCCCAGAACTGCATCGCATCGCCGGCTCCCCCAACGGATACCAGCGAAAGCGGAGTCCGGAATATGATGTAATACACCAGTTGCACGCCGTATACTACCGTAACGAGGATCGTCACGATGATGGATACCGTTTTGACCAGTTTCGCGGAAAATGCCCGAACTGCCAGGTAAATGGCCGTACCGCCTGAAATGGCGAATATGACCGAGAAAAAATAGCCGGAAGACGGTTCCCGGAAAAGCCAGAACCTGTACACGGTCTCAAGGTATATTATAAGCATCACGAAAAAGCATAGCAGCCAGTAGTCGGAAATGGTCCTGCATAAGTTCCTGACACCCCATGAAGTCCTGAACTTTACTGCCCTTTCGTCATTTTCCCAGAAATCCCTTACGGTCTTCAGCGATCCCGAAACGAATTTTGCGACAGAGCCTGTCGCTTTTGAAAAAATCGCCTTCAGTTTTGCACCATTTAGCCTGTTTATTATCTTGTCTCTTATTCCGGACGTCATAAAACATCTTCTTTCTGCAGCACGACCGCCCGGATGGGAACCGGTCGTACCGCGCAGGTATTATTTCAACTAAAGATATATTTTATCAGTTTTGCAGGTCAGCGGCAACAAAATAAGCATGCCGGCCCCGGCACATGCGGCCGCTCACCCGGTCAGTCATTAGTATTTCCGGAATCCATATCCCTTCAGCATCACTTTTGCGGCCAGTTTTTGCAATTTACAGAAAAGAATGATATAAGTTATATGACAGGCGATCGATCCGATCCGACGGCATCCTGTCGCCATAAACAGCAAGGGAGTCCTGCAGATGAACGGTATCATAGACATACATGCCCACATCTTCCCGGGGAAAATCGCGGAAAAAGCCGTCAGTTCCATCGGAAGATACTATGGCGTAGAAATGAGCCGTAAAGGCACAGTAGAGGACCTGCTCGAAAGCGGGGGCAGGATAAATGTCAGGAAATACGTGGTGCATTCGTCCGCAACTGTCGTGGAACAGGTCAGGCCGATCAACGACTTTATTGCCGAAATGCAATCGGCCCATCCTGAACTCATAGGGTTCGCAACGCTGCATCCGGGTCTTGGGAACGTGTCTGCCGAAGTGGACAGGATAATCGGGCTCGGTCTCAAAGGGATCAAGCTGCACCCGGAATTCCAGCATTTCTCCATCGACGATGACGATATGATGCCCATATATGAAGCCGTGGAGGGAAGGCTTCCCGTACTGATGCACATGGGAGATGAAAACGTGGACTCTTCGAGTCCGGCAAGGCTTTCCAGGGTTCTCACCAGGTTTCCCCGCCTCGTCGTCATTGCGGCGCATTTCGGGGGATACAGGATGTGGGATCTTTCATGCAAATACCTCATTGGCAGGAATGTCTACATGGATACTTCAAGCACACTGGCTTTCATCAGCACGGATCATGCTGCGGACATGATCAGGAAGCACGGTGCGGATAAGATGCTGTTCGGTTCCGACTACCCGATGTGGGACCATCGGGAAGAACTCGAAAGGTTCATGGCCCTCGACCTGACAGAAGAGGAGCGGAAGGCCATCCTTTACGGAAACGCTGAAAATCTGCTGATGAACGGATGCTGAAAAGCTTCCGGCGGGAGAGCAGAAGCACCGGAATGACGTATGCTCATGCTCTCCCGCCTTTCAAATCCAGGTCCCGATATTCCGGCCTTAACCGGCCGATATGCCGGCAGTCCATGATACCGGGTGTAAAATCACAATACTATCTCGGCAGGGAATATATCCTTACCAACCGTGACCTTTGCCTTCTCTCCCATCACTTCGATCTCATAATCGCCCCTGAAGCCGCTTACTACAATTGATCCCGTTTCATCGGTCACGAGTTTCGCCGGCTTTGTCCACCATTCATCCTTAACGAGGCGGCGCAGGGCCTCATAAGCAGGCTTTGCCTTGCTGTCGGTCGTCACGAGGCCTGAAGGCGCTTTCAGCCATCCTCCGTCGGTAAATCCCCACCACGTGATGGATTCGACATGCGGATCGGCAAACAGCGTCCTGTAATGGGTCTCGAGTTCAGATGCCTGTCTTTCCAGTCCTTCCGGCGTCGAAGGCCATTCATCCACGACATAATCGTTCAGGTCTATTATGTGCGGCGGCATCAGGTGGCCCGACACGAGCGTGTTTTCGGTGAAATGGAGCGGAAGGTTGAACCTGGAGTACCGTTCCAGGACCCTCTGCGTCTTTTCCACGCCCCAGTAGCCCTGGTGCATGTGCGACTGTATGCCTATGGCGTCAATGGGCACGCCGGCCTCGAGGCACCCTTCGATCAGTATCTCGTACGACTCGGAAGTTTCAAAATCGTTTATAAGAAGCACTGCGTCAGGATTCGCCTTCTTCGCCGCGGCAAACACTTCCCTCACCAGGCGTATGCGGCCGAGTTCCTTGCATATGCGTGTGATGCCGTTGTCGTACTTGTCGAATATGGGCATTATCACGACCTCGTTTATAACGTCCCATATATCGACTATGCCGGCAAAATTGGTCACGTCGCGGCGTATCCTGTTCAACTGGACTGCGAGGATGTCCCTGTTGCTAAGTTCCAGCAGCCAGGGCGCTGTCGCGGTGTGCCAGCAGAGCGGATGACCTTTCAGCACGACTCCCCGCTCGATCAGCCAATTCGATGCTTTTTTGTAGCTTTCGGTTTCCGGGTTGCCCCTTACAGGTTCGAACCTTCCCCAGTAGAACGGAAGGGTCGTGTAGTTGAAAACATCGAGGAACAGCCTGAACCTCTCTTCAGCCAGCTCCCTGTCCCTGCCCTGCAGCCAGCCGTTGACATACGGTATTACGCTGAACTCGGTGCACCCGAACAGGAACTCGTGGCTGACCTGTTTTGCGGCAACTTCCTGGTTTTTGACCGGTGTTCCGTCCTTCCTCCTGATCGTTACCTTCCTGGATCCTTTGCGATGTTTCAGTGGATCATTGTGCACTTCCGCCATGATCGCCCCTCCTGACTTTATTATTTAGATAACATACCGGCGGTAAATAACGTCCGGTTTTACCACTCGCGTGATCCGGCTGCCTGCCGGCCTGCGCCGTCTGCATGGTCCGGATATCCAGGCATGAGGGTGCCCGGTGACCGGGTCATCTGCATGGTTCGGTTGCCCGGGTATCCGATTACTTGAGCAGGACGCCCTTTATCTGCTTGTCCAGTCCGCGGATGAAAGTTTCCCCGTCTTCAGCGGTGCCTGCAACATCACCGTAGTGCATAGGCACTGCGACTGCCGGTTTTATGATGTTGGCAGCCCTGGCAGCTTCATCTGCATCCATCGTGTATGTACCGCCGACAGGCAGGAACACTACGTCTGCCCTGACATCCTCCATTTCAGGGATCAGGTCCGTATCTCCCGCAAAGTAATAGTCCGCGCCGTCGATGTTCACGATGTAGCCGACCCAGTTTCTGTCCTTTTCGTGGAACTTCTTGCCCACGTTGTACATCGGGACAGTGGAAAATTTTACTCCGCCCACCTCATAACTTTCCGAGGGCTTTACTGCCGTCACGTTTCCAAAACCCGCATCGGCAAGCATCGCAGCGCTGCTTTCAGGAGCGATGAAGGCCGTATCTTCCCTGGCCAGCTTCCTGATATCCTCCACAGAAAGATGATCGAAATGGTCATGTGTAACGAATATGAGATCTGCGTCTTTCGGGTCTCCCTCGATCTTAAAGGGATCGAAATAAAATACTTTGTCCCGCTGGATGCGGATCGTCGCGTTTTTCATCAGGCTTACGCCCTTGAGCAAAGCATCTTCATTTCCCGGATTCTTCACCGATATCGCCTCCTTCATATCCAATTATAACGCATTATAACGCAATATTCAGGGGAAAGTTTCCCGCACGGGTAAAATTTCCCGGCGGGCATTGCTGCCATCCGCGTAAAATACTCCCGGAACGCCTTTCAGGAACGGCACGGTCACTGCGCCGCTTCCTTGTCCATCAGCATATAGTACTGGATCATGCCGTACATCCTGAGCAGTTCCTTCGTCTCCTTCGAAGGTTTTTCGGTGAACCTGTCCTTTTCCTTAATGAAGCGGCTGGTTATGACCGGGACTTCCTTCCTCAGTTCCGACAGGTAATTGAAGTAATTCCCGCCGTTGATGCCGACTGCCTCGAGCAGTTCGACCGCAAGATAATTGACGCTTATCTGCGGGCCCTGGCCTTTTTTCACCGTTATCCCGTTTTCAAGCAGCAGCTTTTCGGCGGATCCGTTGATCAGTATGAAATAGGGCGTTTCGTACTTGTTCAGATACTCCTGCAGGGACCCATCCGCATCCGTTTTGAAACCCAGCGCCCTGTACCCGCTGTCGTTCTCTCCCAGCCACGGCAGGTGGTCCGAGAAATAAATGAGCACCACCGGCTCCTCCATTTCCATCACCGAATCGGCGAGCCAACCGAGGGCCCTGTCGCAGCGCATGAGTCCGTTCAGGTAGTTGTTGAGGATATTGTATGTCGGCTCGTCCATGTATTCGTTCTTTTTAAGTATCTGCGGATAGCCAAGGTCCCTCTTCGAGTAGGGACCGTGGTTGTCTATGTCGACCACGAACTGGAAAAACGGCCTGCCAGGTTCCCTGTCCAGGTGTTCTTTGAATTTCTCAAGCATGAACTCCGCAGTATCCTGGTCAGAAATATACCCGTGGTTTATCTCGACCTTCTCCAGGTCCATGTCCTTTTTGAAATAGATGCTGTCAAAACCGAAAAACTTATAAACGTTGACCCGGTTGTAGAACCATGATTCGCCGGGGTGGAACGCCATCGTGGCATACCCGAGCTTCTCCAGCACCCTTGCCAGCGAAAACGTGTCATGCCTGATGTAGTATGAGTACGGGCTCGTCAGTTCAGGCATGACGGGCATCGAATGGCCTGTAAGGAACGAGAATTCAGTATTTGCAGTACCTCCTCCGAAAACGTTCGTCACTATCCTTCCGTGGTAGGCCATCCTCTTTATCCTGTTGAAGTTGGAAAGCGGGTCATACCCCTCGTTGAACTCGATGCCTGGTATCCTGTCGATATCGTAGAACGCCTCTCCCATGACTGCCATGATATGGGGCAGCCTGCCGCTGACCAGCGGCCGGTCGGGCTCGGCGTATTTGGCCAGTTCCCGGATCACCTGTTCCCTGTCATAGTCTTCGGGCTTGATCGACCGGTAAGCGCCGGTGCGTACGAGGAACGAGTACATGAACCCCCTGGATTTGTAGAGGTTGACCCTGGAGTATATGGAGCCGTCCACCTGGAAGCTGTCATACAGCGACGTCTTCTTGTAAATGCCGAAAAACGACAGCAGGAACAGCACGACGACGGCAAAGGCTCCCGCCGTCCTCACGGACCATTTCAGCTTTTCAGACCTGACGAAAATGAACAGCAGCACTGTGAAAACGATCCAGAAAACCAGGCTCGCTACCGTTACCCTGTCAAAAGGCAGTTCGGTTATCCTGACCACCGTGGCGGCTTCCGTGCCCAGCAGCACGTCTGCCGGTGTGAAAGGTTCCTCCCTCAGTTCCATCATGAACCGGTTGACGATATGGGCGATGATATACACTCCGCCTGCAACGCCGAACGCCACCCAGTGCCTTGAGCTCACGTGATACAGCAGCATCATCAGGAGCAGCAGCGGCAGCATGTTCAGCAGGAACAGCAGCGGAGAACGGACATACCTGAGGATGTTGCGGATATCCACAACGTCGGAAAGCAGTATGCCCAGAACAGACAAGCCCAGTGAAAAAATGAGAACTGCCAGCAGATTTATGTAATAGTTTCTGATAACGATCCTATGTCCATCCCTGTAAATCAGCGATTTTTCCGTCACCTGTCACAACCTCCCGGAACTGTGTGTTTTACTATTTTTAGCATTAGTATCTGTTGCTATACCCCGGCATCTCCTGCCGTGCAGCTGGAGCAGCATAACCTGGAATGGAAGCAGATGATGTCCATTGCCCCATTTGAAATTATAGCACATTTTTGAGGCCAGTCATGATCTGGTGCAGGCATTCCTGCCGGTGCGGGAACGAAGTGATCAGTATGCGTCTTCGCAGCAGATGCCACATCCGGGATGGCTGTAATCTCTCTAGTAACTGACGTACAGCCTGTCTCCCCTGCGTACAAGTATCCCGTCCTTCTGAAGTTCTTCCAGTGCCATTGTGATCTCACCCGGAGTGCATCCCTGGAACGGCTGGAAGTTCTCATCTGTGATGCCGCTGTCTCCGATGTCCAGGTAACCCTTGTAATGGATCAGTTCAAATATGTACCCCTTCAGATACGCCATCTTCCCGTCATCAATACCTGATGCGGCGGCATACGCCCGGACAGGCTTCATTTCTCCGCCTTCATATACGTAATAGCTGTACTGCGTGCACAAAGCAAACGGATACTCGCTCAGAACTGAAACGCAGCAAAGCTCATCGCGGCCATCCCCGTTGAAATCGTTCACCAGGTACCAGAGCGGATGAGGAGCGAAAGCACCCTTTGACTCCAGGCGCTGCCTGAAGGAGTCCTCATCTCCGAAATAACCGGCGTAATACCCGTCATCGATCTTCAGATCCATGCTCACGCCAAATGCCGGATATTCTATGCTCACCGTTTTATCGCCCTTGTATTTCAGGACCCTTTCCGTATCAGCGATCCCGATTTCCATAATACCACCGTTTTCGTACCTGTAGGCATTTGCGACTCCGGTGGAACCGATACCGTTGGTAGCCCATGTATAGATCACCAGCATCGCTTTACTTTTACCGTCCCGTTCCGGAAGGAACCTTATTTCAGGCATTTGTAGAACAGTACGGTACGGCCTGGTGAACATACCGGTGGCATATCCCTCCACAACTGCGATTTTGCTGCCATTGACGCTCAGGACCAGGTCACCTTTGCTGTTGTCGCTTTTATACCTCTCATAGACAAGTTCGATATTCTCAGCTTTTCCGTCACCATCCAGGTCTTCGGAGCAGTCAATGGACATTACACTTATACACATCT
>DGEQ01000083.1:0-4985 GCA_002386045.1 Hungateiclostridiaceae bacterium UBA3922
CTCCTGAGCAGTGCCTCAAGTTCATCGTCAAGCATCCCGAGCCTTTTCAGGTCCTTTATCGTGTAGCTGTTTTTCCTGTGCTTTCGGATGCTGATGGCCGGGCCCGATATGTTCCTTGGCCTGATCGAAACATTGATCCGCAGCCTGTACCTTTCATCCGTCACCCTGCAGTGGCTGTCGTTTTCGTTGAGGATACCGCCGTTGCGTATTGCCACCAGCTTGCAGTAGGTGTCGAATATCTTTTCGCTGCCGAAGTTCACGGGTATCTTGCTCCTTACCCCGTGCCTCTTTATTACGAACTGGTCATAGGCGGTACCGTCGATATCGGTGATGTCCTCATTTTCTATGTATGGCTGGAGCAGGCCGTATCCGAACATGAAGTCCATGACCTTCCTGATCAGTTCGTCCCTGTCCGCCCCGGCATGGTACCTGTGCAGGTCGATATCCTTTATGATCACCGTTTCCAGCGCGCTCCTGGGGGCACGCCCGGCAGATATGTCCGCCACCAGTGACGGGCATTCCTTCAGGATCGCATTTGTAATGCCCGTTATGATAGTGTTGATATCCCTGCCGGCTTTTCCGGCAGTGTCCGATTTGTCGAGAAACAGCTTGTGATGTGACCTGACAACAGGCATGCCATCATCCCTCCAATGTCCTGCTCATTTTCTTCAGGCCGCCGGCCAGGTTCCCAAGTATTTTCAGGACAGGCATGGTACTCGCCGACGGCATGAAACCGAGTTTCCTGTGTATCCGGGAGTAGTCCTTCACCACTTCCTTCTCCATGCGGCATACATACGCGCCGTTCATATTCCTGTATAAAACACGCTTCCTGCTGTATGAGACTGTCCCCAGCAGATTCCCCTGTGTCGCCTGCGAAACCTCCGCCCTGCTCATGTGGCATGCCCCGTCGTATTCGAAGAGGACGAACCTGGTGTTTTCCGGCGGCAGGTGCTGTTTTTCGGCCAGGAACGCTATGTAAGTATTGAACTCGCGCAGCTGGCCAATATCTCCCTTCACTGCCGCTATATTGATATCCGACCTCAGAAGGGCTGCCAGCGTAAAAGCGTCGTATATCGAGCGGTTCACCAGGAGCACGGTGATATCGAAATGCCTGTAGCATTTGTCGATGAAGTGAGTTACGCTGTCTTCGCTGTAATATTCGTAATTGTCAAGGCGGTAATTGCCCGTGATTATGTACAGGTTTTTCACTTCTTTTCTTGTCACGGCGGCCATTTTCAGCAGTTCCGCCGTGACAGAATTTTTCCCGGCGGCTTCCATGACGGCCTCAAGGCCGGACCTGCCGGGCATGCCGTATCTTGCTGGCTGGGGAGGATACTTGCCTACATCCAGTATTAGATCCGCTTTGGGTGCCAAAAGATCGAGATCCGCGATGAGCACCTCGCTCCCCGTCAGCATTGCTGCCGTATATGCAAGCTCACAGCCGAACTCGGCGTTGTCCCATACCGTTATGACCATCCTCCTGAAACTGTATGCAGGAAGGCCGCATCCATGCCCATCATCCCCATCAGGCGTGTCCTCTTCCTCATCTTCACACTCTTTGCCGCCGGGCGGCAAAAAGCTCCCCCGGATCGCGTCCGGAAAATGATCCGGATCCGGGTATGGATACGGGACAGGCCCGGTATCCCTGTACCACGGAGACCCTGTATCCCAGCATGGAAACGTCCCTTTCCTTTCCCGCAGGGCAACCAGGTCTGCAAGCAGTTCAGCTGCGCTCTGGTAACGGTCCGCAGGCGATTCACTGGTGCATTTCGATATGATCGATTCGAGGCCGGGAGACAGGCTGCCGTCATAGCACCTGATCGGCTCGAGCCTGAACGGTGGCTCGACCGGACTTTTGCCCGTGACCAGGTGGTGCAGCGTCACGCCGAGGCTGTATATGTCGGAAACCGCGCTTGTCTGACCGGTACCGAACTGCTCAGGCGCCGCATATCCGCGTGTCCCTATATATACCGTGTCCGCATCCGAATGCGGCTTATACTCGCGGGCGGAACCGAAATCGACGAGTTTGAGGGTGCCTTTCGCCGTAAGCATGATGTTAGCCGGCTTTATATCCCTGTATATGACAGGGTTGGGCTTTACCGAGTGGAGATAGTCCAGCACCGTACAAAGCTGTACGGCCCAGTCTATGACGGTGTCTTCGGCTATCCTTCCTTCGGCTTCGAGCTTTTTGTCCAGCGAGATGCCTTCGATGAATTCCGTTATCATGTAAAGCTTTCCATCCAGCTCCACTATGTCGTACAATTTTGGCAGCGCGGGGTGGTCCAGCCTTGCCAGCAGGGCCGCTTCGGGCGGGAGTCCTGCTTCGCCGGACCGTTGGCCGCTTATTTCCTTGATCGCCCAGTGCCCTCCCGTTTTCGTGTTCCTTGCGAGATAGACGGTACCCATCCCGCCTCTGCCCAGTATCCCCTCGATAAGATATTTTTCTGCAAAAATATCTCCTGCCTGCATGGCGAACCCCCAATATTGCGATACATATCATTGTCGTTTGCTGTATGTTCCATAGATGTAATATTTTTACATATATTTGTGTGACTGATTTTACCATATTTGATAGCCAAAATCTATACTTTTTGTAAATATTTTCTTGGTTTATTACGCAATATATTCGCAAATGTAGATTTTAAGCGGAAAATGAAGCATTAAAGAAAATATGTGAGCCGGGAAATAATCCCCGGCATCCGGCGGGTCCTGCGGTAGGGTCCCGCCGTCCGGCCAGCCTTTACTTTATACCTGATAAAAAATATAATAAGGGTAAACCTACGAAGTATCGAAGCCGGTAAATAATATGGAGGTAAATGTGGAATGAAGATCACCGGAGTTACATATGCAGTGAGGAAGACGCGCAGAGCCCGGTATGTGATACTGGCCGTACTTATCCTTCTCCTCGTTGCGGCAGCGGCAGTGATCGCATTGTCGGTCTACGAAAGCTGGCAGTTGCTGCACCCGGACAAAAAGCCGATAGATGCATTTTCCTCCAATATAGTGCCTGAATACAGGGATATAACCTTCAGGGGAGCAGACAGCACGATAGTGTTGAAAGGATGGCTTTTTCAGGTCAAAAACGCCAGCCGTGCGGTCATATTCGTACATTCATACGGTAAAAACAGGCTTGAGTTCGGTGTGGACACGGTTTACCTCATAAAGGAGTTCATGGCCCGGGGCTACAGCGTACTCACGTTCGATCTCAGGAATTCCGGCGAGTCGGACGGAAATAGCTGCACTTTCGGTTTTTATGAAAAGGATGATGTGAAGGCCGCTATAAAATACATTAGAGATCAGGGTTACAAAGATATCGTCCTGATGGGCTTTTCAACAGGCGCGTCAGCAGCCATAATGGCATGCGCAGAAAGTACGCTGGCCGACGGCACTGCGATGGTGGACGCAGTCATCGCCGACAGCCCGTATTCGGATCTTAAGAGCTACTTTTCAAGCAGCCTGCATAAGTGGACAGGCCTGCCTTCCTTCCCGTTCAACAGGATCACGGCTTTTGCGGTTGGTGTGGCCGGAGGGTTCAAATTGACGGATGCGAGCCCCGTCGATGTCATGACGGCTGAAAACCTGCCTCACCTCATGCTGATCCACAGCCGCAACGACGACCTGGTACCTGTCATAAATTCCATCGAACTGTACCAGCAGTATTCCGGACTGAATGCTTCCGGCGCCGAGTTCTGGCAGACTGAGTATGAAGGTCATGCCAGCGGTTACATTGAAGACAGGGATAGATATATGGAAAGGATATTCTCCTTCCTGGACCGGGTATACCCGGACTGAGCCATCATTTCTTTTTATCCAGGAAAAACGAAGGGGCTCCCCCGGCGTCCGGCCTGTTGTAGGCATTGTTCAGCTTTTTCGCCTGGTTCAGCCTCCTGATCTGCGAGCCGATCTCCTCGAGCAGTTCCCTGCATTTTGCACTGTTGTCCTTCTCGATGCTGCTGATCTTCCCGACAAGCGCCAGGACTTCCCCTGTTGCCTGCTTCAGTTCCCTGGCCCCGGGAAACCTCGAAGCATCCAGTTCACTTAGATCCTTTACGCCGGCAGCCGCTTTCAGCCTGTCCATGCAGGCAGTGAATTCCTCGTCCAGCCTGTCGATCTCATCTATCCGCTTCTGTTTTTCTTCCACCAGTTCCTGCAGCCTTTCCAGCGATTTGCTGTCGATGGCGCCGGTCTGCTCCACGGTCAGTTCCAGCATTTCTGCGAGCAGTGCCTTTTTCCTGCTCAGCAGTTCTGTCATCCTGCCTGTATCATCCATGTTACCAGTTACCATAAGCCCTCTTCGTTATAATGGTTTCTCTGCGGTATATCCGGCGGTGTATTTACTACTCCGCTGCCCCGGCGGCCTTCTTGTTCTGCTGTTTTGCTATCCTCATCGCCTGGGCCCACGTGTCGCGGAGTTCCCTGACAAAGCGCAGTACTTCGTCCAGGATCGCGGTGTCTTTCCTGATGTTTGCCTCGAGAAGCCTGTCAAGGAAATAGTCGTACAGCATGTTCAGGTTGTGCGAGATCTCATACTGCATGTTGAGCGACGCCTTGAACTCGTTTACGATATCCTGCGCCCTGATTATGTTTTCATGGGCCCTGGGGACATCCTTCTCTTCGATGGCTTTCCGGGCTATCATTATGAATTTGATCAGCCCGTTGTAAAGCATGAGTGTCAGTTCCTCGGGACTTGCCGTCATGATCGCGTTCTGCTTGTAAGTATCATACGCATTCGATGTAACCATTTCCACACCTTCTGCCTTTCTTTGATGTTATCGTTCTGTCTTGTGTATGTTTTCGGCTCATCTCATGAACTGCTGTGCAAGCCATGCACTCTGGTAGTTCATCTCATTGATCAGCCTTTCCAGTTGCGCAAACTGGATGTAGTACTGGTTTTCCTTTATAAAGAGCTCCTCGTTCAGTTCCGCTATCTTTTTGTCATATGCGGCTATCTGCTGGTACAGCGTATTACTGTACAGCGACCTGTC
>DGEQ01000083.1:5219-5701 GCA_002386045.1 Hungateiclostridiaceae bacterium UBA3922
GGATAACGTCATAGATCCTGTATATGATCCCGGATTCATTGAATCTCTGTTGTCTTGCAGCTGCATTGCTTACTGCCGAGTTGTAGGGGACACTCGACTGTTTCGTGAACAGGTCGATAACCAGGTTCGGATTCGCGGCCAGGGCCTGCTTTAGCTTCTCTTCATCGACATAAAGCTTTCCCCTGTCCACCCAGCTGTTGGACCTGATGCCTATATCCGCGAGAGTCAGGCCTGCGCCCTCGACACTCGCGATAACAGCATTGCGGAAACCTGTCACGATAGCCCGGAGGAGATTGTCTCCGCTGAGCAGTCCGGATTTCGCTTTTTCTTCCCACAACTCGATTTCTTTCTCCGTCATCGCTTCCTTCTGCTCATCCGTCAGCGGCTGGTAATCATATTCCCTTTTCTCGGAAAGCTTCGTATTGATTTTGTCCAGCAGTTCGTTGTATTTTTCAACGAAGCCCTTTATGAGTTCGACTGCC
>DGEQ01000063.1:0-382 GCA_002386045.1 Hungateiclostridiaceae bacterium UBA3922
CTGAAGGAAGACATGCTGTACAGGGATTTTTTCAGGAGCAAGGGCCTGTGATCGGTCCTTTCGGCGGTCTTTACTGACGATCACCGGATCATAAGACTGGAAATAAAGTGGATTTGTGACGACTGCACAAAAAATCTGCGAGCCATGAAATAGATTTATTGCAAATAATTGTTGAACGATCGGGATATTTTACTTATAATTGACGATAAGCAATCCCGGCGACGGGATTGGTGAAAATTTACCTTTCAGGATGACAGAGTAGGTTATTGCGCGTTAAGTGCCAGTTGGATGGGAAGTTGCCGCTGGACGAAAAATCCTTCGTGGATTTGCGGTGCAATAGCCGCATTCCGCTGTCACATGAGGTGAAGGCATTTTCCTTCCT
>DGEQ01000063.1:429-1289 GCA_002386045.1 Hungateiclostridiaceae bacterium UBA3922
TTTTATGAAAAAGACAAAAGTGATCACTTTCATGGGTCTGCTCATTGCGCTGAATGTCCTGCTGACACATGTGGTGCCGGTCATCCAGACGGAAATCCTGAGGATCAGTTTTGGCTTCGTACCGCTCTCTCTCAGCGGCATGCTGTTCGGCCCGATAGGCGGAGGAGTGTGCGGTGTGCTCAGCGATCTGCTGGGTATGCTCATTGCCGGGAAAGGCGGCTATTTCCCGGGTTTTACGCTGAGTGCCTTTCTGAGCGGCGCTATTTACGGGCTTTTCCTTTACAGGAAACCCAAGAGCCTTGCGAGGATAGCACTGGCAGTATTATGCGTTACCATATCCGTCAATCTCGGGCTCAATACCCTATGGCTTACCTTCCTCCAGGGAAAGGGTTTTCTGGCTTTGCTGCCGGCACGTATCCAGAAGAACGCTCTGACGGTTGTCGTGGAGACTGCGTTGATACCCCTGGTATGGAGATCCGTGGGAAGACTTATCGAGAAAGAATTTCTCGGACAGCCCGCGAATACCTAGAAGATAGTTTCCCTGGTGCATGGAACGGAGTCCCTTTGTGGACTCCGTTTTTTCATGGCGTGCCGGTCAGGTCGCCGGTACAGTCCATATATCCGATCTGCCGCTTCTTTCAATGGCCGCCATCCTCTCATGAATCATTCCTGCGCTGATCAGCATATACATCTCCTGGCGGAAAATCCGCGAAAACTCAAAGAACACGGATGTGTTGCTGAAAACGGATTTTTTTCAAGCTTAATGTCCAGACTAAATGTGTGATCATCAAAAAACATGAGGGGACATCGGAAATGAAAGCAGTTATAATGGCAGGTGGTGAAGGCACAAGGCTGAGGCC
>DGEQ01000063.1:1563-15286 GCA_002386045.1 Hungateiclostridiaceae bacterium UBA3922
GGTATTATATCGAGGATCGGCCTCTCGGCACCGCCGGAAGTGTCAAAAACGCGGAAGACTTCCTCGATGAGACATTTCTCGTTATCAGCGGTGATGCGCTTACGGATATCGACCTGGCCGGAGCCGTAAGTTTCCACAGGGAAAAGGATGCCGTGGCGACACTGGTGCTCAAAAGGGTCGATGTGCCGCTGGAATACGGGGTCGTTGTCACGGATGCGGACGGGAGGATAATCCGCTTCATCGAAAAACCGGGCTGGGGCGAGGTGTTCAGCGATACGGTGAACACGGGCATTTATATCCTGTCGCCGGAAATATTCAGCTATTACGGAAAGGACCGGTTCTTCGATTTCAGCAGGGACCTGTTCCCGATGCTGATGAAGGAAAACAGGAGGATGTATGGTTATATCACGGATGAATACTGGTGTGACATAGGCGATATCAATGCTTACATGCAGGCCAATTTCGATGCGATGGACGGGAAAGTGGAAGTCGATTTGCCCGGTACGGAAACCATGCCCGGTGTCCGGACCGGAAAGGGAACGACGATCGAGGAGCCGGCCAGGATAGAGGGCCCCTGCATAATAGGCGACGGCTGTTATATAAAAGGCGGCGCCGTCATCGGCAGGCATGTGGTGATCGGCGACAACTGCATAGCCGAAGGGAACAGCAGTATAAAAAGGAGCATAATCTGGAAGAATTCCATCATTGGCGAAAAGGCTGAAATCAGGGGCAGTGTGGTTTGCAGCCGCACGGTCATCGAAAGCGGTGCGTCGGCATTTGAAGGTTCCGTCGTAGGGGAAGGTTGCCGCATCGGGGAAAGGACCCTGATAAGGCCGTCAGTGAAAATATGGCCCGGAAAGAATGTAGACAGGTGCATGGAACTTTGTGAAAACCTTGTCTGGGGTTCCGGTGCGGCAAGGCACATTTTCGGCAACAGGGGCGTAACGGGGACCGTGAACACGGACATGACTCCTGAATTTGCTGCAAAACTGGGTGCAGCTTTCGCTGCGGCAGTGAAAAACAGGGGGATCATCGGGGTTTGCAGCGACGGTACACCGGCTGCGACGATGATAAGAAGCGCACTTGTTTCCGGACTGCTGTCAGCCGGGGCACATGTCAACGATTACAGGAAGATGCTTCTGCCGGCACTGAGATTCGCTGTCAGGTTCTGCAGGCTGGACGGCGGCATATACGCAGGAACATGCGGTGGAAGCGTGAAGCGACTGTCGCTGGATTTCATCGACAGTGCCGGAAGGAGCATAGACAGGTCCCTTGAGAGGAAGATCGAGTCCCTTTTTTGCAGGGACGATTTCGGAAGATGCGAAGCAGGAAACCTCAGGGGAGTGACGGAGATATCCGATTTCGGCGACTTTTACATGAAAAGCATATTGAGAGACATAAGGTCGGAAAGGCTGGATTTCAGGGTCGCCCTGAGGAGAGGATCCGACCATGTGACGGAGGCGGTGGCATCACTGCTGGCGGAAGCAGGATGCGCCGTGGAGATCGCGGATACCGGCGGGACGGATGACATGAAACAGTTCTGTGGATTCGTAAGGTCCGGTCGGTTCGATATCGGGGTATCCATAGGCGAGACATGCGAAAAAATGCTGCTGGTGGACGATGCAGGAAGGCTTGTCACCGAGGATATGTTCATGGCGCTCGTTTCAATGGTCGTACTCAGGAAAATAAGGGGCAGCACGCTGGTCGTCCCCATATCTGCGAGCCAGGTAATCGATAGGCTTGCTGAGAGATACCAGGGCAGTGTCATTCGGACCAGGACTGCAGCGAGGGATATCATGGCCGAACTGCTGGCAAGAGAGACAAAGGAAGAACTGGCTGAACAGTTCACCATGCACTTCGACGCCGCAGCAGGACTTGTGAAGCTGATGGATTTCATGAAAACTGAAAACACCAGCCTGCGCGAAATGGCTGACATGCTGCCCGAGATCCATATGCGCAGGAAGGAAGTGGAATGCGGCTGGGATGCAAAGGGAAGGGTCATCAGAAAGATAATACAGGAGCACTACGGGGGCAGGATGGAGATGCTCGAGGGGGTAAAGGTATACAACGACAAAGGATGGGTGTTAGTCCTGCCGGATGCTGAAAGGCCTGTCTGCAGCGTTATCGGAGAGGGCTTTACAGAAGAGTTCGCGGAGGAACTCACCAACATATATGCAAGGAAAGTCATGGAAATAAGCCGCAGCTGAAAAGGGGGCAAACCTTTCACTTGAAATCCCGCTGCTTAACAAGTAGAATTTAGTTAAGCGCGGATTTTTTCTTTATGGGAGTCGCTATGAACAAACGTGCCAGCCGTCATATTTCATTCATAGTGTTCTTGTTGCTGGGGATGCTCATGGCATGGCAGCTGAAAAGCACCCTCAACGCAAGAAGGGCTGCCGCTGCCAATGCACTGGACGCAAATATGCTGAGGGAACAGATAACGGAGCTTCAGCAGGACATCGAGGGACTCAGGGCGGCGATCGATGAAAACATAGCATTGCAGAATGAAATCATCAGGGAATATATAGAACTGCAGAACGACGACCGGATGAGCAGGGAATGGGAAGTCATAAAGCTGCATACCGGCCTGGTGGGGGTCGAAGGGCCAGGGATAACCATAACGCTTGATGACGCACAGGTAAGGGAGCCCGGTATGCCCTCCGGGTTTTTCATCATACACGACTTCGATATCAGGACCATACTCAACGATCTGAAAATCGCCGGCGCACAGGCCGTCGCAATCAACGGGGAACGTGTCGTGCCCATGAGCGAGCAGATCTGTGCAGGACCGACCATAATCATAAACGGCAACAGGTACCCGGTACCTTATGTCATAGAGGCGATCGGCGACCCTGATGAACTGTATGAAGCGATCAACACCAGCTTTAAAATATACGAACTGAGGCAGTTCAACATCAAGGTCGATATAAAAAAGACGGACAAAATACGGATATCCAAGTTCAGCGGTGCAGACAAGCTTGACAGGTTTATTTCCGGACTGGAGGTTGTCGAGAAATGAAAATAGCGCGCAATCTGGCGATGATGTTGGTTTGCATGCTGCTCGGAATAATGCTGGCGCTCCAGTACAGAAGCGTCAACTACAACCAGAGCATAGCCAGCCTTGAAAATAAAAGGTTGGAGGAACTGAAGGAAGAAGTTATCAGGCTCCAGAACCAGAAGAATGAGCTCCAGGAGAGATATCAGAAACTGGAAGAAGAAAACCAGACTTTTGCCAGGGTCAAGGCCGGAGACAGCGAAGCCGTACAGCAACTGAAGAACAACCTGCTGAAGGCAAGGATATTCGCAGGACTTGAAACAGTCAGGGGAGCAGGGATAATAATCACGCTGGACGACGACTACCCGTGGGCAGTGATGGATGCCCATATACTCGATGTCGTGAATGAACTCAGGGCCAGCGGTGCGCAGGCTATTTCCGTAAATGACGAAAGGGTAGTGGCGATGACGGAGATACGTTCGGCCGGAGATTACATCATGATAAACGGAAAGCAGCATAAGGCTCCCTTTACCATAAAAGCGATAGCAAATCCCAACTACCTGGAACGGGCCCTGATGATGATCGGCGGTGTAGTCGAAAACCTTGAAGGGGATGGGCTCAAGGTAAGCATCAAAAAATCCGACGAGATCATAATAAACAAATTTGTCGATGATGGCACTTCTATCAGGACAGACCTGCTGACCCCGGTGGAATGAGGACAGTCCCAAAGTAACCGGCATATTTTCCCGCTTCCATAATAAAATTTTAGAAGCAGGCAAATATGTCTTTTTGTTCATTTTCCGGGGGTCGTATCATGGGAGCTTGCAAAAAGAGCATGGTATCCGTGGGTGCACGGACAACTGCCGCGGTCATCGTTTTATGCCTTGCCGCGTTTATTCCAGGCTGTTCGGAGTCCAGCGCATACAATCCTGCACTGAGCGATCTTGGGGGCGTATATGCCAGCAGTTTCGAAGACCTGGACCTGGCTGTCGAGATCAGCGGAAGGCTGTCCGAGGAGGATGCGGAGACTGACGCCTTATATGCACAGGAAAACTGGGGCACATCCGATATTTATGCTGAAGTCCCGCAAAGCGGACAGGGCAGGGAAAGTGATACGACCGGGGACCCGGAAGGCTCAGCCGTTTATGCGGACGGGGGAACGGGCGGTAAACTGCTGAGGTGGGGCATATCCAGGAGGCCGGACAATCTGCCGCCAAAAGCTGATCCTGGCGCCCCGGAACTCCTTGAGAAATATGGCGGCGCATGGATTGGCGACACGGGAAAAAGCGTCATTTACCTGACATTCGATGAAGGCTACGAAAACGGCTATACTCCCCTGATACTCGATACCCTGGCAAAGCATAATGTCAAAGCTGTATTTTTCATAACGGGACCTTACCTGAAAGAACACCAGGACCTTGTTAGGAGGATGGTCGAGGAAGGCCATATCGTCGGGAACCATACCGTTCACCACCCAAGCCTGCCGACCCTCGACGACAGGCAGGCGGAAGAGGAGATACTGGGCCTCGAAAGGGCATTCCGCGAGAAATTCGGCAAAGGCATGGAGTTTTTGCGTCCGCCCAAAGGGGAGTACAGTGAAAGGACTCTCAGGCTGGCCAACGACCTGGGTTACTGCACCCTGTTCTGGAGCTTCGCATATGACGACTGGTATCGTGACAAGGTGAGGGGGCCGCAGTACGCATATGACATCGTTATGCGCAACCTGCACAATGGCGCAGTACTGTTGCTGCATGCCGTATCTAAGGACAATGCGCACGCTCTCGACAGCATCATAAAAGGCGCGGCGGAGAGGGGATACAGTTTCGGGGATCCGCGTGATCTGCTGCCGCAAGGGAAGGCTGGAGATGCAACCTATGGCGAGGAGTAACGCCGCAGGCAAAAAGGGGAACAAAAAGGCGGCCGGGAAGAAAAGCAACGATAAAAAAAGCGTGAAGGAAAAATTCACGGAAATGCTCGAACTCCCCAAGGACCTGGTCCTGGACCGTCCGAAACTGACCCTTGTAGGCAACAGGGATATGCTGATAGAAAACTACAAGTCTGTCCTGGAATACGACACCGGCGTCCTGAGGATAAACACGGGAACGGGGATGATCAGGATAACCGGTTCAGGCCTTTCGATAAGGGAAATCACTTCAGACGATATGGTCGTGTCAGGATCGGTCCGCTCAGTCGAGTTCATCGATGCGGGGTGAAATTCTTGCTGTTCAGGCTGTGGAATTATCTGCGCGGATATGTTATCATTATAGTCGAAGGTTTTTTCCTGGAGAAATTCATAAACATCTGCGCCAGGCGCGGGATACGCCTGTGGGATGTCAGGCTGCAGGCAGAGCGCCGCGTGACGGCGAAGACCGGCATCAGCGGGTTCAGGCTCATCAGACCTGTCGCCAGGAAGACAGGATGCAGGGTGAGGCTGCTGAAGAAAAGGGGCCTGCCGTTTGTGTTCAGCAAATATCGCAGACGGAAGGCATTTTTTGCAGGAGCTGTTTTGTTTTTTATATTGCTAAATGTGCTGGCTTCTTTCGTGTGGTGCATCGAGATCACCGGAAACGAGAAGCTGGACAGGGTTTTCCTTGAAAACGCGCTGGCAGCCAACGGCATAAGGACAGGAGTGCTGAAATACAGGATCGATACCCGCCGTGCCGTTGACAGGATGATGCTGGATGTCGGCAGGCTGTCCTGGATCAGTATAAGCATAAGGGGAACGAAGGTAAAGGTAGAGGTAAGGGAACGCGAGGACTTGCCGGAAATAGTGCCGAGGCATATACCATGCGATATCGTGGCGCAGAGGGACGGCATCATCAGGCAGGTAATCGCAAAGGAAGGTATCGAGACAGTATCGGAAGGAGATACGGTGAAAAAGGGCCAGGTGCTCATATCAGGACGTGTCCCGGTAAAGGGCGGAGAGCAGCACAGGCTCGTACACGCGATGGGGACCGTCATGGCAAGGACATGGTATGAGGGAGAGGCACAGGTCGAACCTGAGAGGACCGAGACGGTCAGGACCGGCAGGGTGATCAGGGACCATTCTCTGGTCCTGTTTTCAAAGGAGCTGGACCTGATACGGAAAAGGGTCGGGTTCAGTGAATATGTTTCCGAGGAATCGAGAAAAAAGCTCACCATTGGCGACGACCTGGTTTTCCCTTTCGAATGGGTGACGGTGAGCCACTATGAAGTGGTGAACCTGCAAGCCAGCATCAGTGAAGAGGATGCCAGGGAAACGGCGGCAAGGGAAGCATACAAAAAGGCCCTTGGACGTGTCCCGGACGGGGCCGAGATAATGCGTGAGAATATATATTTTACGGAACAGGACGGAAAGCTGACCGCGAAAGCTGTCCTGGAATGTATCGAAAATATAGGCAGACCCATTCGGATTGGAGGAAATTGATTGGACGAATCGGAAAAGACACTGGAACTTCAAAAGGTGGAACATGTCATTAGCCTGTTCGGGAATTTTGATGAAAACGTACGGATAATCGAGGAAAGCCTGAATGTGAGGATAATTTCGGGCGAAAGGGGCATCAGGATCACGGGAGACCCCGGGGATGTCGAAAAAGCTTATGCGGTCCTGGAGAAGCTGGCTTCCATAATCGAGCAGGGTGAGGAACTCACGAAGCAGAAGGTGCGTTACCTTGCAGATCTTGCCGCTGAAGGATCGATAGAAAGGATAACAGATTATTCTGACGATCACATATGCGTGACGGCCAGGGGCAGGCACATCAGGTCGAAGACCCATGGACAGAGGAAATATGTCCGGGCTATAAGGGACAATACGGTGGTGTTCGGCATAGGGCCTGCCGGCACGGGCAAGACTTTCCTCGCCGTGGCCATGGCGGTGAATGCGTTCAAGGACAAGCAGGTAAGCAGGATAGTACTGACCAGGCCAGCAGTCGAAGCCGGGGAAAAGCTGGGGTTTTTGCCCGGAGACATGCAGAACAAGGTCGATCCTTACCTGCGGCCGCTTTACGACGCGCTGCATGAGATAATGGGCGCCGAATCATACCATAAATACCTGGAGAAAGGCATGATCGAAGTGGCGCCGTTGGCTTATATGAGGGGGCGTACGCTGGATGACTCCTTCATCATCCTGGATGAAGCCCAGAACACGACGCCCGAGCAGATGAAGATGTTCCTGACGCGCATCGGGTTCGGATCCAAGGCGGTGGTCACCGGAGACATCACCCAGATAGACCTTCCACGGGACAAGAAGTCGGGCCTGAAGGAGGTCATAAAAATACTGGAGGATGTCGAAGGCATAGGATTCGTCTGGCTGACCGAGAAAGATGTAGTCAGGCACGAACTTGTCCAGAGGATAATAAAGGCGTATGATGAATATGATCAGAAAATGGGCTGATTGGGGGCTTCAATTTGAAAGCTGTCAAGGGAAAATCCCGAAGGAAAGCGCTTTCCGGCCTTAAAAACAAGGCGTTCCAGCGTTTCATCATCGGCCTTGTAACGGTCGCGGCGGCCGTCATCATCGTCGAAAACGGGGCGGCGCCGAAAAAGTACAGGCTGGAAGCAGGCGAGAGCTCAAAATACGACATCACGGCGCCGAGGGACATCGTAAATGTGCTGCTGACGGAAAAGCTGGCGGAAGAGGCCGCCGCGGGCGTGCCGCCGGTAATGATGAGACTCGATGACGTCCCGATCGATATAATCAATGCCGTGAACGAATGCCTGGATCTTATCGGTTCGACGAGGCAGAAAATGGACGGCCTGTATGGCCGGACCAACGGGATGGACGGCGAAAACTTTGCCGGTATTGCCGAACAGGAGGCCGAGGCAGTCGATTACCTGATGGTCAGGATGAACGGACTGGGGATATCTATATCCGCCAGTCACGCCGAATTCCTCCTGAAATCCGCGACCGACGAAGAGATCAGCAGGTTTGAAACGCTGCTGATAAGCACGGTAAGTGAAGTAATGAAATCAGAAGTCAATGCGGACAACCTTTCCCAAAAAACGGAATACATACAGAACGTCTTCCGGATCAGCGATCTTCCCCAGGAACTCAGGGATATCGGTGCCATCACGGTAAATGCGCTGCTCAGACCTAACAGCGTGATCGACGAAGAAGCGACGAGAGCCGCAAGGAACGAAGCATATGAAGCAGCGCTGGAGAATAAGCAGATCATACCGGAAGGAGCCAGGATAATCAGTTATGGAGATATCGTAACGGAAGACAAGCTGCAGGTCCTCCGGGAACTGAACCTGCTCGAGACGGGCGGTTTCGATTACAGGTTCGCTGCAGGGATACTTGCCGTCGTGCTTGCGCTGTCGTACCTGCTTATACAGTACATCAGGGTTTTCTGCAGCAAAGTGATACCAGGCACGAAGGAGACCATACTGCTGTGCGTCATCATCCTCCTCACACTGCTGTCGGCATGGCTCCTGAAACCTGTCAGCCCATTGCTGATACCGGTGTTCATAGCACCGATACTGATAACGATACTTCTTGACTTAAGGCTCGCCATAATAGTGAATGTGCTGCTTTCATTCGCTGCCTGGCTGATCACGAACGGAGATCAGCAGTTCATCTATATCGCCATTATAGGAGGGACTGCATCGGCCTTTATCGTCAGCGGCGCCAACCAGAGGAGCAGGCTTTCGATATCCGGCGTCGTTATAGCACTGATAAATTCACTGGTAGTCGTATGCATAGGACTAATGAATAAAAGCGACCTTCGGACCATAGCATACGATTCGGCCATGGTTTCCGTCAACGGCCTCCTTTCGGTGATATTCACCATAGGCGTGCTGCCCATTTTCGAAAGTATTTTCAATATCATCACTCCTTTGAAGCTGCTTGAGCTTGCAAATCCGAACCAGCCATTGATGAAAAGGCTGTTGCTGGAGGCTCCGGGGACATATCATCACAGCCTGATGGTAGGAAACCTGGCCGAAGCTGCCGCCGAAGCCATCAGTGCCAATGCACTGCTTGCCAGGGTGGGAGCATATTACCATGACGTGGGCAAACTCAAAAGGCCCGGATTTTTCAAGGAAAACCAACTGTCAGAAAACCCCCATGAAAGGATGACGCCGAATCTCAGCACGATGGTGATAACTTCGCATACCACCGACGGTGCCGAGATAGCCGAAAAATACAAGGTGCCTAAAGCTGTCAGGGATATCATAAGCCAGCATCACGGGACGACACTTGTGGCGTATTTCTACCACAAGGCTAAAAACGGGGAGCAGGGAGATAATATAAGGGAAGAGGACTACAGGTACCCGGGACCGAAGCCTGCCACCAAGGAAGCAGCAGTGGTCATGCTGGCAGACTCAGTGGAGGCTGCTGTCCGCTCTGCCGTTGATAAAACCGAGGGCAAGACTGAGACTATCGTCAGGAATATCATAAAAGACAAGCTGGACGACGGCCAACTTGACCTGTGCGATCTCACGCTGAAGGACCTGGATCTTATCGCGAAATCGTTCATGCATATTTTCAGCGGGTACTTCCATGAACGGGAGGAGTACCCGGAAGTAAGGGTCCGGAAGGAACCGGACAAGTCGGAGTGGGATCCCGTCGTGCAAAGGATATCAGGCGTGAAAAACACGGCGGTGCGCACAAGCGGAGATGGCCGGACGGAGCAGACGGGATCCGATACGCATACTGCCGCGGAGGAGGCTGGTGGAGTTGCGAAACAGCAGGCTCAGGAGCATCGATGATACGCTTGTTTATATTGAAAATGAGCAATCGCGCATCGATATAACGGAAGAACATGAAAACATGATAAGGAATACTGCAATGGAAAGCCTGAAGCAGGAAGGCATAGGAGTCGCCTGTGAGGTAGACATCCTTCTTACGGACGATGAGGCGATAAGACAGATAAATGCCAGGTTCAGGAACGTGGATGCACCGACCGATGTCCTGTCATTTCCGATGGCCAGCATGGAGAAGGGGAAGATAATCGATACAGGGAATGATTCCGACCCGGACGAAGGACTCCTGGTGATAGGAGATATAGTGATATCCGTGGAAACGGCAATGAGGCAGTCGGAGCAATACGGGCATTCCTTCGAAAGGGAGATTGCCTTCCTTACGGCCCACGGCATGTATCACCTGATGGGATACGACCATGAAGATGCACATGATGAGAAAGAGATGACTGAAAAGCAGGAGGCTGTCCTTGGTAAGCTGGGGTTAAGGAGAGCATGAAAAGCAGGAGCCTGATCGAAAGCTTCAATAACGCGATAAACGGGATCATTTCAACGATCAGAAGCGAGCGCAACATGAAGATCCACATCATTGCGGCGGTGCTGGTGCTGGGTCTGTCTCTTTTTTACGATCTTACGAGGGCAGAATTCCTGATAGTCTGCATCACGATCGCGCTCGTCATTATCTGCGAGTTGTTCAACACGGCGGTGGAAGTGCTTATCGATATGCTGGTCGGGATATACCATCCGAGGGCGAAGACGGTCAAGGACACGGCCGCCGGCGCCGTACTCATTTCCGCCGTGTTGTCGCTTGCCGTGGCATATTTCATCTTTTTCGACAGGGTAAGCACGAGCCTCGAATCCGGCATCGCAAGGATCAAGCAGGCTCCGATGCACCTTACCGTTATCGCCATCATACTTACGATGGCGGCGGTGCTGGTGCTGAAATTCGTGTTGCGGAAAGGTACGCCTTTCAGCGGCGGGATGCCGAGCGGGCATTCGGCCGTCGCTTTTTCCGCTGCAACAGCGGCCGCGCTTTACACGAACAATGCGGCTATAACGATTTTGTTCATAATAGTCGCTTTTCTTGTTGTACAGAGCCGGCTTGAGGGTAAAATACATAATGTGCCGGAACTGCTGGCAGGCGCGGTCATCGGTTTCCTTGTGACCTTGCTGTTGTTCCAGCTTTTATCATAGACAGTCTGACACGGCACAGGGAGGTATGGTATGTTCAAATCCGGATTCGTATCGATAATCGGGCGGCCAAATGTAGGCAAGTCGACGCTGACGAACAGGCTAATCGGCGAGAAACTGTCGATCATTTCCAGCAAACCGCAGACGACGCGGAATACCATCAGGGCCATAATAAACGATGAAGACAGCCAGATAATAATCATAGACACGCCGGGCATACATAAACCCAAAACGAAACTGGGCGAGTACATGGTCAGGCTGGCCGAGAGCACGCTCAATGAAGTGGATATAATACTGTTCCTCGTGGAAGCGACGGACAAGATCCCTGGCGCTGGGGACCTCTATATAGCAGAGCAGCTGAAAACTGTGAAGACACCGGTCATTTTGATAATAAACAAAATAGACCTCGTCAAAAAGGAAGAGTTGCCGGAGACGATAATGAACTTCTCGCAATTGCTGGATTTCAGGGCAGTTATCCCTATTTCCGCCACAAGCGGGGATGGAACGGACATAGTGACCGAAGAGATCAAAAAACTGCTGCCGGAAGGGCCGAAGTATTTCCCGGACGACGTGATAACGGACCAGCCGGAAAGGATGCTTGCAGCAGAGCTTATAAGGGAAAAGATACTGGAACTCGTTTCAGACGAGGTACCTCATGGCACCGGCATAGAAATCATAGCTTTCAAAGAACGTGAAGACAAAGAAATAATCGATATCGAGGCAAACATATACTGTGAACGCGAATCACACAAAGGCATCATCATAGGGAAACAGGGAGCAATGCTGAAAAATATCGGGACCCGTGCAAGGCTGGAGATGGAAAACCTGTTCGGCGCAAAAGTCTTTCTGAAGCTCTGGGTGAAAGTAAAGCCTGACTGGAGAAACAGCGCCGGCATGCTCAAAATGCTGGGATACCAATGATATGGCGTGTTCATGGCCCTGCAAATATTGCAAGTATACAACCCCTTTTTTGGAGAATGCTAATAACAGGAACTAAGGAAAAGGGGGATTGCAATGCTGAAGGATTTCGCCTGGAATACTTTTGTAAGTAAAGGGATCCTGGAGTCTTATATTTTCTACCGGGAAATAAAAGAGAAAGAAAGGGAAAGGGCTGCGGAGCAGAGGAGACTTGCCGAAGCCGAAGCTGCCACGAGTGCCGGCGAGTCGTAAGGCTTCCGGAACCTGGTGCTCCGCTCATCGGAAATGAGTTTTCTTAAAACCGAGGGGATAGTAGTAAGAGAGGTCAGCACCGGAGAAGCTGATAAAATAATCACCATATTGACCAGGGGACAGGGCCGCATATCTGCTCTCGTGAAGGGCGGAAGGCGGCCCAGGTCCAGGCTTTCTGCCGGTTCACAGGTTTTTTGCTACAGCGATTTCGTCCTCTACAGGGGGCGTGAATTGTACAGTGTAAACAGTTGTGAGGTCATAGAGCCATTCTACGGGATCCGTGATGATATCGCAAAACTTACATACGCAGCCCATTTTACGGATATAGTGCTTGAACTGATACAGGAAAACCAGCCTGCGCCAAAACTGCTCAATCTATTCCTCAACTCGCTGCATATGCTTGCGCGGTCATCCAGGGAACCCGACCTGATAACCTGTATTTTTGAACTGAGAGCCGTATCCATCGCAGGGTTTGCGCCACATGTACAGGCATGCATGGCCTGCGGCGCCGCCCCTGAAAAGTACTATTCGTTCAGTTTCCGTGACTGCGGTTTTTTATGTGACAGGCCGGGCTGCATCAGGCACGACGGCGCCGCCTTGCCGCTCTCCGTCGGAGCGTCCAGGGCGATACAGCATATCGTCTTTGCGCCGGTTAAAGAGTTGTTCAGTTTTGGTCTGTCACGGGAAGTGCTCGACGAAGTCGTCCGGATCACGGGGCGATACCTGCGGGAAAGGCTGGAAAGGGAGTTTACGAAGCTTGACTTTTTGAAGAATATCTAATGGGGACATTCCTTTGCCAGGAAGCAGTGCTACGAGGTCGAGGGATGTCTGCGCAATCAAAAAACCCACCTGTTCGTCAGGTGGGTTTTACCTGGTGCGGTCGATGGGACTTGAACCCATACGGTTGCCCATACGCCCCTCAAACGTACGCGTCTGCCAGTTCCGCCACGACCGCGTCTTCCGGCTCCTGTCCGGGCCGACAAAACTTATTATACTAACATCAGCATGCAGTGTCAATAGCTCTGGACAAAAAACATAGCTCCGCCTGCAGGATCACGAAAGAGGGGTGACAAAATCCCAGGCAGTATGGTGCACCAGGAAGGGCGGCATGTATTGAATTATCGTCCGGCTATTGATAGAATAAGTTATGATTTATTGCCGGAACTGTGCCTGCCTTATTGCGGGGACACAAGTCGATACTGGAAGGAAAGAGGTTAACAGATGGCTGGGATTTTTGGTTTTTTCGATTTTACCAAACCGGGGCCGGGCGTTCCGAAGGACGCGCCACCAAAGCATCCGTTCATAGTGTTTTTCGAGATATTGCAGAGAAAATTCTGGAACTTCGTTAAAATCAACCTTATGTTCCTGTTTTTCAACCTTCCGGCTTTCCTTGCCGGGATGTTCGTCATGCTTGGTTTCTTCCCGCACATAATACCGGATGCCCTGGATAGCCCTGAAGGCATATTCAGTGATATGATGATGAAATTAGTCCTGCTGACGGTCATCATGTGTGTCCCGATGATCACGACAGGACCTGCGCAGGCGGGGTTTACGTATATACTCAGGAATTACTCGCGGGAAGAGCATGCATTCATATGGGGAGACTTTAAGGATGCGGCCAGATCGAACTTCAGGCAGAGCCTGATCGTGGGTACGATCAATTTCATCGTGACATTCCTGACTATCATG
>DGEQ01000063.1:15521-22244 GCA_002386045.1 Hungateiclostridiaceae bacterium UBA3922
GATGCTGCTGCTGTTTGCATGCATGAATATTTATATTTATCAGCTAATGGTGACATTTGAACTGACCCTGATACAGTTGTACAAGAACGCACTTATACTCGCGATCGTCAGGTTTATCCCAAATCTATTGATACTGCTTCTGACAGCGTTCATCGTCTTCCTTTCCTTCGGGCTCATCTTCCCGTTCAACCCGCTGATCGGACTGGTGCCGTATTTGTTCCTGTTAGTGAGCCTGACAGGTTTCATCATTAATTTCTATGCCTGGCGCACGATCAGGAAATACATCATTTCGCGCATTGAGGAAGAAGAAGAAGATGATGATGATGATGAGGGCGAAGATGAAGAGGACGATGACGAAGACGCCGACGACGATGAAGGCGATGATGAAGGCAGCGGAAATGACAGCGGAGATGCCGGCATTGGCGGAAACGGAAGGGGCAAAGATCAGGATCCGGGCACGGATACAGGAGCTGGTGCAGGAGTAGTGGGTGAAGACGGCATCACAAGGTACTTCTGAGAAATGCCGGGAACGATGGCGGGTTACAGGCCAAATTCCCCTGATATGGCATTTCTTGCCCTGTCCACGTCTTTTTCGTATATCAGGTAAGAAATTTCTGTTTCCGAAGTCGTGACCAGCTTGATTTCAACGCCTTCGTCGGCAAGTGCCGAGAATGCCCGTGCGGCGACACCGGGCATGTTTTTCATGCCTTCGCCGTAAACCTGCAGTTTCGTATTATCTGCGTCGACTTCGACCCGGATGTCTTTCCCGGCCGACTTGAAGCTGTTGAGCACGCTGAGCGCATCGACGAGCCTGTCCGCAGGAAGACTGAACGAAATCGTTATGTTGCCCCTGTAAGGCGGGGACTGACTGATCATGTCGATATTTATGCCTTTTTGCGCAACAGCGCTGAAAATATCGGCAAGCAGCCGTGTGTCGCAGTGGAGACTATGGATAGTCACCAGGGCGACGTTGTAGGTGACGGCGATATTCGAAACGGGAGTGCCTGACATGATATTACCTCCTGTATCCCGGCTATTCCCGGCCGACAAGATCGCTCATGCCGTACATGCCGGGTTTTTTGCCTATTATGAACCTGGCGGCGCTCAGTGCGCCCGTGGCGAATATTTCCCTTGACAGCGCGGTGTGCTTTATTTCGATTATTTCATCGTTGCCGGCGAAAATGACAGAATGTTCGCCGACGATCGTCCCGCCGCGTATGGCGTGTATGCCTATTTCGTTCCTGCTCCTTTTCTTCCTTCGCGAATGCCTGTCATATACATATTCGTGTTTCTGTTCCAGCACGGAGTTGACCGCGTCTGCAATGGCGAGTGCCGTTCCGCTGGGAGCGTCGATCTTGAGGTTGTGATGCTTTTCAACTATCTCGATGTCGAAATCGGCCTGCAATAGCCTGGCAGCTTTTTTGACCAGCCCGATAAGGAGGTTTATGCCCAGCGACATGTTTGCCGAGTAAAAAACAGGTATGCTTTCAGTTGCTTTGCCCAGCAGCCTGGTCTGGACCTGTGACAGGCCGGTCGTGGCGATAACTGCGGGTATCTTCCGTGTCACCGCGAAGGCCAGCAGTGTTTCAAGGGCCGCGGGATTTGAAAAATCGACCAGGACGTCGGGCATTATCGTGCACCTTTCCAGGTCGGTAAATACCGGGTACGGGTTCCTGCCGGCATCTGCCATGTCATACCCGGCGATTATGGCGAGATCGTCGTATTTTTCTGCCTTGCGCGTGATCACCTGGCCCATTTTTCCGTTGCAGCCGCTCAGCAGTATCTTTATCAATGTGTACACATCCTTTTCCGGGCAGCGGGGAACTGCCTTGTTCCTGAAGACAGTCCCCGGGACTGCCGTGATATTTTTAAGAAGGGTCCGGCTTCATATCAGGCCGTAATCCTTCATTGCCTTCCTGAGTATTTCCCTGTTTTTGTCGCTCATTTCCACCAGGGGCATGCGGCACCTGCCAACACCCATACCCATGAGGTTCATTGCCTCCTTGACCGGGATGGGGTTGACCTCGACGAACAGTGCCCGGATGAGCCCGAGCGATTTCAACTGGATCTTCCTGGCGGTTTCCAGGTCTCCCGACAGGAAAGCCGTTACCATGTCGTGGGTGTCGCGGGGAATTATATTTGCCATTACGGAAATGACACCTTTCCCGCCAAGGGACAGCAGAGGCAGTACAAGCGCATCTTCGCCCGAATATACCGCGAAATCGTCACCGCAGCGGTATATTATCTCTCCGGCCTGGTTCAGGTTGCATTCCTTTATCGCAACTATATTATCTATCTCTGCCAGCCGGACCACGGTATCAGGATCGATGTTCAGGTTGGTCCTCGACGGCACGTTGTACAGTATCACAGGTATGCCTATACTTTCCGCGATGGCCCTGAAATGCCGGTACAAACCTTCCTGAGTGGTTTTATTGTAATACGGTGTGACGCTCAGTATCGCGTCGGCACCGACTTCTTCAGCGCGTTTGCTCAGGTGCACCGCATGCCTGGTGTCATTGCTGCCGGTACCGGCGATAACGGGGACCCTGCCGTTGACTTTCCTGACCGCATACGCGATGACCTCGATATGTTCGTCATCGGGCATGGTCGAAGCCTCGCCGGTGGTCCCGCATATTATGATGGCATCGGTATTTTCCCTTATCTGGAATTCTATGAGCTCACCGAGTTTCCCGAAATCCACTCCGTTATCTGTGAAGGGGGTTACGATTGCAACGCCTGATCCTGTAAATATGGGTTTTCTCATTTCCTGACCTCCTTCATGGTATCCTGCCGGACGATCTCACAGCCATCCTTCGGCCTTGAGGAGCTCGGCCGTAAGTATGGCGCCGCCGGCTGCACCCCTGATCGTATTGTGGGAAAGGCAGGTGAACTTGTAGTCGAACAGTGTGTCTTCGCGAAGCCTTCCCACGGCGATACCCATCCCGTTCTCAATGTCCCTGTCAAGCTTCGTCTGTGGCCTGTCGGGCTCTTCGAAATAGGTTATGAACTGTGCAGGCGCGCTGGGAAGTTTCAGTTCCTGGGGTTTGCCCCTGAATTCCTTCCAGCATGCTATTATCTCGTCTTTAGAAGGCTTTTTCCTGAAAGTGACGTATACTGCCGCCATATGGCCGTCAGAGACGGGCACCCTGTAGCACTGGGCAGAAATAGCGGGGCCAGAGGCCGGCTTTATCACGTTGCCTTCGATGGTTCCCCAGATCTTGAGGGGTTCCTTTTCGCTTTTTTCTTCTTCGCCGCCGATGTAGGGTATGACATTGTCGACGATCTCAGGCCATTCGCTGAAGACTTTTCCGGCTCCCGAGATTGCCTGGTAAGTCGCTGCAAGTACTTTCTCAGGCCCAAACTGCATGAGTGCGTGCACAGGCGGCACATAGCTCTGGAGCGAGCAGTTGGATTTTACGGCGATGAAGCCCCTTTTCGTACCAAGGCGTTTTCTCTGTTTTTCGATGATCGCCGTGTGCTGCGGGTTTACTTCGGGGATTATCATAGGAACGTCTTCAGTGGATCTGTGCGCCGAGTTGTTCGAAATTACCGGTATCTCGGCACGGGCATAGTTTTCCTCCAGTTCTCTGATCTCTTCCTTTTTCATATCGACCGCGCAGAAGACCAGGTCGACTTCGTCCGCTATCTTTTTTATGTCGGCGGCGTTCATCACTGTTATGTTCCTTACGCTTTCCGGGATCGGGATGTCCAGTTTCCAGCGCCCTTCGACAGCCTTCTCATATGGAAGTCCTGCCGATCTTTCGCTGGCGCCGATAGCCGTTACCCGGAACCAGGGATGGTTTTCCAGAAGTGTGATAAAACGCTGTCCTACCATTCCGGTCCCACCGATTACTCCTGCCCTGAGTTTTGAGTCCATAACGATACCTCCCTGAATAATAAAACTGCTGGCGAAGCGCCAACAGTCCCTATTACCCCCAAAGCCTGCCTGAAAGCCAGGCCTTCAAGGACTGATAGCGCTCCATCATTTCCTGATGACAGTTGCAAGGCTGTTCGCCATTGCACCCAGGACCTGGTCCGGCAGGGGACCATATCCTTCGGCGCTTCTGCCTTTCGCTCCGCATCATCGGTACCTGCTGCCTAATACGGGGTTACTTATCAGAAGCGCGCCTCTATCAATCCGTATTCAGATGTCAGTTGAAGAAGCTTTAACTAATAATAACATCCGTATAGCGTGTTGTCAAACATTTTCAGCCGCAACTTATGCACTTATGTTACAGAAATATTAAAATTATATGAAAAATGCGGCATAGAGGTCGAAACAGAAGGAAGAACGGCTGGTCATGTCGAATTCAAATGTACGAAACCAATGAAGTGTTCACCAATGAAGAGGAGATAACATGAAAAGAAACGTTATCGGAAAAATTGCCGGGATCCTGGCTGCAACAGTATTGCTCACAACTGCATTCACAGCCGACGTGAAGGCGGGGGATGCGTCTTCTGCGAACGAGGAGCTTATCAGGGTAGGCCTTTATTACAAAGGCGGTTCTGTCAATACTGCCCAGTCCGTTTTCGATGTTTCGGCCCAATCCGGCATTATGGCGGGTTTTGTCAAGGAAGACGGCAAATTCGTGGAGATATACAGGTTCAACAGCCCATCGACTGTTTATGTCCGGAAGGATGCTTATTACCATACCAGCGGGACAGGTCTCAGGGAATTCAGCGGGAAATCTTCAGAGGCTACCGGAAAGAAATTCGGTCCTTACCATGTAAAGATAGGCGGGGACTACCCGGACGCTGCTTCTGCAATGGAAAGCGTACTGGCATACCGTCAGACAGGCATAGACGCCTACATCGCATATAATGACGCCTGGCAGGTATGGACCGGGTTCTGTATCGATGAGGCCGAAGCGGAGGCGTTGGCCGGGGACCTGGAAAAGCTCCTGCGTGAGACAGGATTCGTGATAATAGGGCCTTCTTCCGACAGGGTGGTGGTCACCGATGGGCAATTCCAGGCGCTGTGCGTCTTTGGCAGCAAAAAATATCACCTGCAGTTGAGGCCGGTACCCGGAAGCGATCCTGCCGTGATCAACATCAAGGGGAAACCATACAGGGGATCGGTCGAGGTAAAGAGACTACCGGGCAGCGATATGTCGGTGATAAACGTAGTTACGATCAGGGAGTACCTGTACGGCAACGTGCCTCCTGAAATAGGAGGGAGGTCACCGGTCGAGGCATTGAAAGCACAGGCCGTCGTGGCAAAGATGTATGCGCTCAACAACAGGGGCAAACACGGAAGTTCAGGGTTCGACCTGTGTGCAACGACCCACTGCCAGGTCTACAAGGGCTACAGCGTAGAGGTGGCCGAATGCAACAAGGCGATAGATGAAGTGTATGACAAGGTGATCACGTACAACGGCAAACCGGTCGAACACGTATATTATTTCGCTTCCGGCGGCGGGAGCACGGAGGACGTGCGGAATGTCTGGGGATCATCATACCCGTATCTTGTAAGCGTCAGGGATGAATATGAAAAAATATACACATGGACAAAGACGCTGCGTGCGTCGGACATACAGGCACTGTTCCCGGAACTCGGAAAGATCCTTGGAATAACGATAACACGTACCGCTCCAACGGGTAGGGTGACCCAGCTGGCAGTCACCGGTACCAGCAGGGGAGAACCTATGTATTTCACCAACGAACGGTGCAGGACGGTTTTCGGGCTCGACAGCCAGCTCTACACGATAACTACGGATGCCGACGTATATATAGCAGGCCTCTCAGAGATCCCGGCACAGCCGCCCGCGGACCTTCAGAGCGAAAAGGGCGGACAGGAAGGGGATATAATAAATGAAGGGACCGGGAACGAGGCGATCCCAGGTCCGGAAAAGGGAGCGGAAAACGCAAAGGACAATACCCGGGATCCCCAGGCCGAGGCGGAAGCAAAGGCTGATGCGGACAGTGAGGGCCAGGTATCTGACAGCCAGCCGGGCACGGAAAGCGGCGGAGATGCTGCAGCCGGAAAAGACGGACCCGGAAAGGCGGAAGAAAAGAAGGCAGCATCGACTGCCGTAGTGGCTCCTGTGGCAACAGAGCCTCTAAAAACCCAGCTTGGCGGCAAAAAAGTCGTCACTGCTTCAGGTGTCAAATCCGTTACGGGCGTCAACAACAAGGTGACCGTCATCGGTGCGGACGGCGCTGTCAGCAAGGCGGCGGTCGTTCCTGAGACTTATACTTTTACCGGGAAGGGCTGGGGACATGCCGTCGGGATGAGCCAGGAAGGCGCCATAGGGATGGCGAAGGCCGGAAAGACATACGAGGAGATAATAATGCACTATTTCCAGGGGACGAAAGTCGAGTAGTTCCCGCAGAAGAATAAACATGTTGTAAAATGGCCCGAATTATAGTATTATTTGCTGGATGACCAAAGAAGGCTGCATTGTCTGCAGCTTTTTCTTTCGGTCGTCCGGCAGTGCAGGTGTCCGGATAAATGCAGGTTATTTGCGGAAGATAATGTATGCAGCATGAAAAATTAACGGAACCGTGAGGAAACATGAAAACGAGCGATTTTTACTATGAACTGCCGCAGGAACTCATAGCCCAGGAACCGCTCGGGGACAGGAGCAGCTCAAGGCTGCTGGTGCTCGACAGGAAAAGTGGGAAAATAGAACATCGGGTTTTCAGGGATATCAGGGAGTACCTGGAACCAGGCGACTGTCTCGTCCTCAATGATACAAGGGTGATGCCGGCAAGGCTGCTCGG
>DGEQ01000119.1:0-1448 GCA_002386045.1 Hungateiclostridiaceae bacterium UBA3922
TGCGAGGTCTGGTGGAACGGTGGATCGAAGACCGTGGGGATAACGAGGGGCGACAGGAGGATCGCATTCACCATAGGCGCCGACCACGCCTTTGTCAATGGTGAACGGGTGCCGATGCAGCCGTCCTATATAGACAGGGGGACGACCATGGTGCCGCTCAGGTTCATCAGCGAATGCCTCGGCATGGATGTCAGGTGGGACCAGGCGACGAAGACGGCATATATCTCTTCAAAACCCGTAGAGTATGTAGTGAAGAGCGGCGATACGCTGTGGAAAATAGCCGCCGCCCTGGGCACCACGGCCGCCGAACTGAAAAAACAGAACGGCCTGGCGTCGGATATGATCTACCCGGGGCAGAAGCTGTACTACACTCCGGCCTACGGCAGCGCGCCTGCCCATGGCGGGAGTGCCCACGCATCTTCCCGGTCTGCTGCCGATATGGTGTCTCACATACCGTACACGGTCGTGCAGGGGGATACAGCCTGGAACATCAGTGTCAGGTTCGGCATACCGATGCATGAACTGCTGGCGGTGAACGGGCTGAAGCCGGATACATGGCTGTCGGTCGGGCAGAAGATAATGGTGCCGGTCCACAGGGTCCCTGTAAAGGAAACGCCGGGGCCGCAATACGGGGAGTACCTGGACTGGTGGACAGAAGCCCAGTACGTGTTCCCCATAAACAAGGTCGCCGTGGTGACGGATTTCGAAACGGGCAGGAAATTCAGGATAAAAAGGACCATAGGCGCAAACCATGCCGACTGCGAACCGCTGACCGCACAGGATGCCGCCGTGATGAAGCAGGTGTGGGGAGGCGCCTATTCATGGAAAGAGCGGGCAGTGATAATCGAAGTCGACGGAAGGAGGCTCGCGGCGTCGATGTCATCGATGCCACATGGTATCGAGTACATCACCGGCAACAACTTCAGCGGGCATTTCGATGTACATTTCAGGAACAGTACCCGCCATGCTGACGGCCTGGTAACAGCGGCACACCAGGAACAGGTCAGGAGGGCCGCGGGTGTATACGCGTAAAGCATGGCGCCATACATGTGCTGCTTTAGGCCGTACATGCGAAGTATAGTGCGAAAATAGTACCGAAGTCCTATGTGATGGGACACAACATCTATTTTTATATAATGTGCCCGATGTTATGATAAATATAGGGAATGGGAATCATCAGACAAGGGGCGGGATCATGTCCAACAGGATCATTATCGACAGCAGCCGTGACAGGACGAAAAGCATCCCCGGCAAGGGAACCGGGGGCTATGGCGCCAGGGCCGGGATACCGGCACAGGCAGCCCTGGATGCAGTTCCCGGCGGAGAAGGACCGGGTAATGAAGATGCCAGGGCGGGAGCGCTGTTGCCGGATGCAGGCCTGTGGGGCAATGACAGGGCACTGGACAGAAGGCTGGACAGGGAGATCCTGGCGGAAAGGCGGCTTTTCG
>DGEQ01000119.1:1750-1930 GCA_002386045.1 Hungateiclostridiaceae bacterium UBA3922
GTCGACATATCAGCGGCCGGTATCGGCATAGTGTGCGACCGCGAGATCGAAACCGGCAAAATACTCGGTATCAGGATGGCCCTTGACAGGATACCTTATGATATAAAGTGCAGGGTGATCTATTGTATACCGATGGACGACAAATACAGGGCAGGGCTGAAAATAGCCGAGATGGACAGG
>DGEQ01000119.1:2243-4276 GCA_002386045.1 Hungateiclostridiaceae bacterium UBA3922
ACCCAGCGAAGCAGCAGGCTGCGTTCATTCGGATCGCCTTTTATTGACTGGCAGGCCGCCACCAGCGGGATCCATTTCTGGACATATTGCATGGCAGTGTCGCTCTTTTTGCAGAACAGCCTCAGGTACTTTTTCGCGGTTTCAGTATTGCCGGAAAGCCAGAAGAGAAGGTATGTCCTGGCTGCGTCCGCGGACGCGTTCCCCTGGGTGACATGAGACCAGTCCAGTATATACGGAGTCCCGTCCTTTGCGATGATTATGTTGCTTGGATTGAAGTCCCCGTGGCAGACCTTCTTGTGGCTCGGCATGGACTCGAGGCGCGTGTGGAGGTCGTAGCGTGTCGTCGCGTCCAGGTCGGTCATCGATATCTGCCTGTGCATCTTGTCCTTCAGCTTGTTCAGCAGCGGACATTGCTGGCGGTGTACTTCAAGGTGCAGGTCGACGAAGAACTCCAGGTGCCTGTCGTGTTTTTCAGGCTCTTCATCCATTATGGCCTCGAGGGTCTTCCCTTCGATGAATTTCGTTATGATGGCCCATTTTCCGTCGATTTTGGTGACCTCGACTATTTCGGGGATGTGGAGTTCCGTCTGTTCGATCCTGGCCTGGTTGAGTGCCTCGTTCAGCACATCTGCCTTTGAATAGTTCTCATCGAACACCTTGATCGCCAGGTCGCCGTCGCGGTAGACGACTTTTGATTTGCGTACTGCTATTACATTTTCGAGTTTCATCAAGTGACCTCCTTCCTGGTGCCAAATATCATATTCGGACTAAAACCGTACGGACATGCTGTATGCATAGAACCGGGCAAAACGTGCGCTTCCGGGATTCATGCAAAGCCAGGCATGGGCGTGGCAGCCACGCCCTGGCCTGTATATGTCATCCGGCTTATGCCGGTACTGTTTTTGCATCCTCGTCTTCGGCCCCTGTTTCTTCCGTTTTTGCCTGCCCGATGCCGTAATAGGCGTTCAGGTACATCTGCTTTATCTCGCTTATCAGCGGATATCTCGGATTGGTGCCTGTGCACTGGTCGTCGAAAGCCTGCTCCGCCATATCGTCGAGGCTGGCAAGGAAATCTTCCTCGGTGATGCCGTAATCCCTGATGGTCTTTTTGATGCCCACTTTTTCCTTCAGTTCATCGACAGCCCTGACCAGGTTCTCCAGTTTTTCTTCATTGGTCGTACCGGTGAGGCCGAGGGCGTCGGCTATCTCAGCATACCTCTCCATTGCCCGCGGATGGTCGTACTGCGGGAATGTGCCCATTTTAGCAGGTGCCTCTGCCGCATTGTAACGGATCACTTCCGTTATCAGCAGCGCATTGGCGACGCCGTGGGGCAGGTGGTGGAACGCTCCGAGCTTATGTGCCATCGAATGGCAGATCCCGAGGAATGCGTTGGCAAATGCCATGCCTGCTATGGTCGACGCGTCGGCCATCTTCTCCCTGGCCTTCGGATCGGCGGCTCCGTGTTCGTATGCCCTGGGGAGGTATTCGAATATCATTTTTATTGCCTTAAGCGCAAGCCCGTCTGTGTAGTCGGTGGCCATCATCGATACATATGCCTCGATGGCGTGGGTGAGTGCGTCGATCCCTGAAGCGCTGGTAAGGCTCTTCGGCTGGTCCATCATCAGGTCCGCGTCCACGATCGCCATGTCGGGAAGCAGTTCGTAATCGGCCAGCGGGTATTTCACGCCTGTGGCCTCATCCGTGATGACTGCAAACGGAGTGACCTCGCTGCCTGTGCCGGACGTGGTCGGGATCGCGATGAAGTAAGCCTTTTCGCCCATCTTCGGGAAGGTATAGACACGCTTCCTGATGTCCATGAAACGCATCGCCATATCGATGAAGTCGGCCTCGGGGTGTTCATACAGCACCCACATGATCTTGGCGGCGTCCATCGCTGAACCGCCCCCTATGGCTATGATGACGTCGGGGACGAATGACTTCATTGCTTCCGCGCCTTCCTTCGCACATGCCAGCGTCGGGTCGGGAGATACGTCCCAGAACGTGGTGTGGGTGCTGTCTCTTATACACATCT
>DGEQ01000121.1 GCA_002386045.1 Hungateiclostridiaceae bacterium UBA3922
CTGCCTCGCTCTTTCCCTGCTGACCCTGGATTTTACTGGAAACAGGCCGGATTTTACTACTATTACCCCTGCTTTTTCTGGTTTTGCCCCGGCTTTTTCCGGTTCCACCGCGGCTTTTCCCGGTTGATTCCGATTCCCTCATGCTTTCACCTTCTTTCATCTTGTTTTGCCTGCTTAATTGATATTGACATTCATTATCAATAGCGCTAAAATTTAAATAGTCAAAATGATAATCATTATCAATTAAGGTGAAAACATGACACTGGATGAAGCAAGGCGCGGAGACCAGATAAAAATACTTCAGATCAGGGACGCACTCGTCCGTTCACAGGCCATAAGGCTTGGCATATCCGAAGGTTCCAGGATGCAGTGCGCCGAAATAGTGCCGCATGGCCCGATAATCCTGAAGAACAGGAAGCAGGAGGTAGCCATTGGGCACAGGCTTGCGCACAAAATAAAGGTGGAAAGGGTAGGATAGGCCATGTCTTCCCCGAAATCTGTCAAGACCGGGGCAGCCTTGACGGAAGGTGCTCCGAAACTGGTGCTGGCAGGCAACCCGAACGTGGGAAAGTCTGTCTTTTTTAATGCCCTTACGGGCATGTACGCGGATGTGTCCAATTTCCCGGGGACCACTGTGGAGATCAGCAGGGGCAGGTATCGCGATTATGATGTCATAGACACTCCCGGGGTCTATGGGGTTTCATCTTTCAATGACGAGGAAAAGGCAGCGCGTGATATAATACTCGAAGCCGACCTGGTCCTCAACGTAGTGGATGCGGTGCACCTGCACCGTGACCTTTTCCTGACCCAGCAACTGATAGACATGGGCAAGAGGGTCATCGTGGCGCTCAACCTCATGGATGAAGCTGGAAAGAACGGGATAAAAGTGGATGTGCCGAAACTTACGGAAATGCTTGGCGTTCCCGTGATCCCCACAGCGGCGGTGAAAAATGTCGGCATCGTCGAAGTACTGGACCGGCTCGAAGAAGCGGCGCAGGGCAACAGGCTGGAAGGCATCGCCGAGCTGCTGGAGCCGTATACGGAAAAAGGCCTGACTGAGCCCGAGGCACTGATGGTGCTGGAAGATGACGGCGAAACGTGCAGGAGAGTGGGGATGGAGCCGGCCGGGATGCAGGAGAAGCTGTACAGGCAGAGGCGGGAAAGGGTGGATAAGATAATAGCGGCAGCCGTGTCCGAGGGCAACGACAGGGCAAGCTTTTCCGTGAAACTCGGGCGACTGATGCTCAGGCCGCTGACCGGTATCCCGATGCTGCTCGTCACATTGTTGCTCGTGTTCATGTTCGTTGGCGTCTTCATGGGACAGACAGTCGTGGAACTGACCGAGGAGAAGATAATGGAGGGGCTTTATCGGCCGTTCATAACAGACCTCGTCGGCAGGGTGGTCCCCCTGGATTCATTTTGGGGACAGGTCCTTGCGGGCGAGTTCGGGCTGCTCACGATGACCCCTGTATATGTACTCGGCCTGCTGCTCCCGCTGGTCGTCGGTTTTTATCTCATGCTTTCGATACTGGAGGATTCCGGCTACCTGCCGAGGATAGCTGTCCTGACTGACAGGTTGATGACGAGGGTCGGACTGAACGGAAGGGCTGTGATCCCGACCATACTCGCTTTTGGATGCTTCACTGCAGCCACGATGACAACAAGGCTGCTGGGCTCGAAACGTGAACGCTTCATCGCGACCGCGCTCCTGGGGCTGACCATCCCCTGTTCGGCACAGCTCGGCGTCATCGCAGGCATGCTTTCTTCGCTCGGCCTGCTGTATATCCTGTTCTATGTGCTCGTACTCATATTGCTGTTCGGACTGGTGGGGAGGCTGCTGAACAGGCTCCTGCCGGGCGAATCCACCGGACTTCTGATAGACCTGCCTCCAATACGTCTCCCGGGTACCAGGAACGTATTGAAGAAAACATTTGTAAAGACTAAAATGTTCTTAAAGGAAGCCACTCCGCTTTTTGCGCTGGGAGCGCTGATAATCTCCCTGCTCCGGTATTTCGGGCTGCTGGAAGCCATACAGGCGGCCATTTCGCCTCTGACGGAACAGTGGCTTATGCTGCCGAGGGAAATGGCGACGGTGTTCATAATGGGCATGATCAGGAGGGATTTCGGAGCGGCGGGACTCAGCAGCCTGGAACTTACGGGCCCGCAGCTGATGACTGCGCTGATCACGATAACGCTGTTTGTGCCGTGTATCGCAGCAGTCATTGTGGTTTTCAAGGAAAGGTCGAAGAAGGAAGCGGCTGTCATATGGCTCGGCAGCCTGGTGTCGGCATTCCTGGTAGGCGGCCTGGTGGCGCGTTTCCTGTCGTTGTTTTGACCTAAGCGGTATAGTGGTATAATGGAAGTGATACGTATTGAAAACGATGTGCTCCGTGTGCGGATACGAATATAATGGTGATGTACCGGGGAGATGCCCGCGATGCGGTTCGGCTCCGCAAATAATGAGCGGCTGTGAAAACTGCCGGGGATGCTCGTTATGGAAGTCGTGCAGCAGGAGCGGCGCAGACGGCGGACAGCGCTGCGCAACGAAAAGGGCGGCAAAGGACCCCGGCAGGAGGTAAGGCCGATGGATGGGTCCCGGAAGGACGATCTGAAGGAACTGCTCAAAAAAAGCGGTTACAAGTTCACCGACCAGAGGAGCGCTGTGCTGGATGTGCTGATAAAACATAAGGACAGTCATCTCAGCATCGATGATATATATAATTACGTTAAGGAAAGAAACCCGGACATCGGGATCGCGACGGTGTACCGGACGCTCACGCTCCTTCAGAAAGTCGGTGCGGTCGTGAAGCTCGACCTGGATGACGGGTTCAGCCGCTATGAACTTTCCCGCCAGGATGAGGACCATCGCCACCATCACCTTATATGCACCAACTGCGGCGATGTTTCAGAGGTCGAGGACGACCTGCTCGATGCGCTGGAGGAGCAGATACTTGAAAAGGACGGTTTCCTTGTGACTGACCACAGGGTGAAATTCTACGGTCTGTGCAAAAAGTGCAGGTGACGGGCTCACCCGGTCCGAACGGTCCTTAGTGGTATTGATGGACAGGTTTGCTTCATAGACATTCAGAACATGACTGCAGGAGGTGTTGCAATGGGTACGTCGTTCAGCAGCTTAAACCCGATCGTCCAGGCGCTGATAGCCACGGGATTTTCATGGTTCATGACGGCAGTAGGTTCCGGTCTCGTATTCTTTTTCAAAACCATAAATAAAAGAGTCCTGGATACAATGCTCGGTTCTGCGGCGGGAGTGATGATCGCGGCCAGTTTCTGGTCGCTGCTTGCGCCGTCCATCGAAATGTCGGAAGAACTGGGCCTGCCGATATGGATACCTCCCCTCGTCGGGTTCCTTGCGGGAGGATTGTTCCTGAAGCTGGCGGACTCGCTGCTGCCCCACCTGCATATCGGCATGCCCAGGGATAAGGCGGAAGGCATCAAGTCCGGCTGGAAGCGAGCAGTACTGCTCGTGCTTGCTATCACTTTGCATAATATACCTGAGGGCCTGGCGGTCGGTGTTGCTATAGGCGCAGCCAGCAACAACCTGGGATCGGCCACATTGTCAAGCGCCCTTATACTTGCTCTCGGGATGGGTTTGCAGAACCTGCCTGAGGGAGCGGCAGTTTCGATACCGCTCAGGCGCGAAGGCGTTTCAAGGTTCAAAAGCTTCTGGTATGGGCAGATTTCCGGGCTGGTGGAGCCAATTGCCGGTGTGCTTGGTGTCATCGCGGTCATGGCGATAAAGCCGATACTGCCGTATGCGCTGGCTTTTGCGGCAGGCGCTATGATATACGTGGTGGTCGAGGAACTGCTGCCTGAAGCCCAGTCCTCGGACAGTTCGGATTATTCCACCATAGGATGCATCCTCGGATTTGCGTTGATGATGGTGCTCGATATAACGCTGGGCTGACGGTCACATCGCGGACGTCCGGTCCTCTTTCTTTCCCGGCGGGGCGGCGATTTCACCGGGGCGATCGCCCCGGGTGAGGCAGTGACTTCACCGTGACGGTTATCCAGGAGCGGCAGTCACCCCAGAGAGGCAGTCACAGCAGCACGCCGTCAAAAATGCGTGCTGCTTTATTCGTGCTGTCTGCCGGACGCGCTCCCTGGACATTAAGCATCCTGCCTGACCACATCGCCATCGATGCTTATCGTGACCACATTCCAGGGTATGATCTTCCCGCTGGTCAGCATCGCGTTCCTGACCGCATGGACCAGGCCGCCGCAGCACGGCACTTCCATCCTCAGCACCGTGATGCTCAGGATATTGTTGTTTGCCAGGATCGCGGCCAGCTTTTCAGAGTAATCCGTGTCATCGAGCTTCGGGCAGCCGATGACAGTGATCCTGCCTTTCATGAAATCCCGGTGGACCGATGCATATGCGTAAGCTGTGCAGTCCGCGGCCACCAGCAGGTGTGCGTTATTGAAATACGGCGCATTCGGAGGGACCAGCCTGATCTGGCAGGGCCACTGCATCAACTGCGATTCCTGCTTCATGCCTGTACCGCCGCCCAAGCTGTCGACAGCCTCGTGCCGAGCGTCATCCCTCCCTGCAGTATCCGTCCCGGAAACGGCGCTCCTGCTGAGGGAACGCATACGTGAACCGGGGCATCCGGATGAAGCATGTAATGTATGACAGTGCGAATCATGTCTTTGCGATGCACGGCTCACCGGGCCGCCGGTTTCATGTCCGTCCTGTTCCCGGCTGTCCTGGCCTGTCTGTACCGGCGGCCTGCCCATCTCCAGGAGGCGCCTGTTCACAGCTTCTTCATCATAAGCTTCAGCCTCTCGCTCGATTATCTCAATAGCGCCTGTCGGGCATTCGGGGAGGCAGTCTCCCAGGCCGTCGCAGTAAATGTCTGAGACCAGCTTTGCCTTGCCGTTCTCCAGCACCAGGGCCTCTTCGTGGCATGCATTTATGCAGAGCCCGCATCCGTTGCATTTCTCTTCATTTATCTTAACTATTTTCCTGACCATGATATATGCTCCTTTCCTGTATTTCCCGGGCCTGCACGACACCTGTCCGCAAATGGGCGGCTGACTTTCGTGCCGGGCGTTCCTGCCCGGTAATTCTATTGTAAACCTGCATACGGGAAAGAATCGGTAACCAGGGTTACATTTATTTTCGAAGAGCGGTTGACATATGTGTTATAATATTTGATGAATTTTTTGGTATAATTGTGCATATCAGACCATCTTTGAAATATGCGCGTAAACTGTATGAAAACTGGACATTTCAGCTTTATTCCGGTTTATTGCCGGAAGCGGATCTAACAGGAGGTCAGAAGTGATAAAGGTAGAGCATCTTGTAAAGAAATACGACAAAGTCGTTGCGGTAAATGACGTCAGTTTCACGGTGCATCCGGGGGAAGTGACCGTACTTCTCGGCCCCAACGGCGCCGGTAAATCGACGGCCATCAAAAGCATAGCAGGCCTGCTCAATTACGAAGGCGAAATCACCATTTGCGGTATGCCGAACAAGAGCCTGGAGGCCAAAAGGGTGTTCGGCTATGTACCGGAGATCCCGGCGCTGTTCGAACTGATGACTATCTGGGATCACGTGCAGTTCATAGCGAAGGCGTACAGGCTTGAGGACGGGTGGCAGCAGGAAGCGGAGAAGCTGCTTAAGAGATTCGAAATACTGGACAAGAAAGATTCCTTGAGCAGGGAGTTGTCGAAAGGGATGCTCCAGAAGGTCAGCATCGTCCTGGCCCTGCTGATACAGCCGAAGGCCGTGCTGTTCGACGAACCGCTGATCGGTCTCGATCCGAAGGCGATCAGTGAAATGCTTGCCGTTTTCGGAGAACTCAAGCAGAAAGGTGTCAGCATCCTGATAAGCACGCACATCATCGACACCATAGAAAATGTATGGGACAGGGCTTATATCATGAACAAGGGGTCCATTGTGTACGAGACGACCAGGGAAGGCTCGAACGGCAAGGATCTCAAGGAACTCTTCTTTGAGATGACGGATTCGGCTGAGACGGAGGTATCTGCATGAACGCGGTTGTTTTTCTGCTGGTACGGCAGTATGTCAACAGGATCAGGCGGCTGTTCTCGAAACCGCTCAAAGCCATACTGACGATACTGGCGGTCTTGACTATTGCGATCGGCCCTGTGATTATGCTTATCAACCCGAAGTTTTACGACGGCCTGGTAGGCGCCAGGGGAAGGGAAGTCGCCATTGCGGGGATACAACTCTTCATCGGGATAACGCTGATTTTATCTGCGCTGTCGCAGCAGGGCGGGCTTTTTTCGTATTCCGAAGCGAGCATACTGTTCAGCGCGCCGATGACAAAGAGGACGATCCTGCTGTATTCCACTCTCCAGTCGCTTCCTGGATCGGTACTGACATCGGTGTTCCTGTGCTTTTATTTCCCATGGCTCATCGGGAGCGTGATGACCCCGCTGAAGCTGCTGGCGACACTCCTGGTGATGTCGCTGCTTTGCTTCAATATTTTTATACTCTATTATTATATCTATATCCAGGACATTGCCCATGAAGGCCTGAAGAAGAGGCTGAAGAACCGTGCATGGATATTCTTCGGCGTGGTCCTGCTGATCTATGCAGTTATCTGGCTGGCAAACGGGCGCGATTTCGGAGAAGCGGCCATCAAGTTTTTCACTAACCCATATTACAACGCCGTCCCGCTGTTCGGCTGGGCAAAGTGGGCCGTTGCGGCGCTGCTGGATGGCGAATACATTACAGGCTTCATACCGGCGACACTGCTGCTGGCCGTATCGGGATCCGTGCTTGCCAGGATATATTATTCACAGGATGTCGATTTCTACGAAAAGGCGCAGCTGGACTCCGTCAGGCTGCAGCAGATGGCGGATGCCATCAGGAGCAGCGGATATGATGTGAGCGGTATAACTGTAAAAAAGGTCCGCAAGGCTAAAGGCAGTTTCAGGGAAGGGGCAGCGGCAATAATGTCCAGGCAGTTGCTCGAGATGAAGAAAAGGGGCCCGATGCTGACTTTCAAGGATCTCATCAATGGCCTGATCTACCTTGTGATAGGGCTGGCAGCCGGGCTGGACTTCATTTTCGTGTATTCGATGATAGTTTTCTCGATGATCGTCAATACGACCACGGACAACTGGAATGCGGAATTCAAGAAACCATACATATTCCTCATACCTGAAAGCCCGTTCAAAAAGCTGCTTTATGCCGTGCTGCCCAGCATAATCAAGAACGTGCTGACAGAGTCGATAATAGTACTGGCGGCAGCGCTCATTTTCCGGGCAGGGATACAGGAGATCGTGCTGTGCCTGATCCTGCTTGCGGCTTATACCCTCCTTTTCACTTCGGCAGGCGTTTTCACTTACAGGATCATGGGCAAAACGACCAATGTGATATTGCTCATGGTGATGCGGCTGTTGTTCATCATGGCGGCGGCCATACCGGGCGGGGTCCTTGTCATAGTCCTGAACGTGGCTGCAGGCATCGAAAGCACGGTGCTGCTGATGGTCCCGATGATACTGGTCAACCTGCTTGTTGCGCTGCTCTTTATCTTCCTTAGCCGGAAACTGCTTTTGCAGAGCGAGATCATGAACTGACGCCCATATCGCTTTCCAGCGGTTTTATCGATTCAAGAGCGGGACCCTCGATGACTTCACCCGTGTATGTGAATCTTGAGCCGTGGCACGGGCAGTCCCATGACAGTTCTGCCGAATTCCACTTGAGTTCGCAGCCCAGGTGGGTGCAGGTCGTGCTTACATAGTGGAGTTTGCCGTTATCATCACGGTAAACTCCGACCTTGTAGCCGTCCACTTCTGTTATTTCTGCTTCTCCTTTTTCAACTTCCGCATTCCCGCCGGGGATATTCAGCTTGCCGGATATCAGCTTCACGGCCACGTCAAGGTTTTCCTTCAGGAAGTTCTTCGCAGAAGCTCCCGGCGTGAAGCGGGACGGGATGTAGACCTCCTCCCATGGGCTTGCGCCTTTTGTTATAAGGTCCGAAATGATCATTGCAGCCGCAGTACCGTTGGTGATACCCCATTTGTCATAGCCCGTGGCTACGAAAATACTATCCCTGCCCGACGTCATGGGGCCTATGAAAGGTATCTCGTCCATCGCGGTATAATCCTGTGCCGACCACCGGTACGGTATGCTTTCGATATCAAACATCGGCTTTGCAAAATCCCTGATGATCTCGTAGTGGTTGTGCAGGTTTTTACCGTGCCCCGTCTTGTGATTCTCGCCTCCCACCAGCATGACCGAAATGTCGCTGCCCGTATGGGGACGAAGCGTCCTGGTTGGCTCTTCGGCGCTTATATACATGCCTTCAGGGAAAGTTCCGTTTATCCTGAGCGCCATAAGGTACGTGCGCTGCGGGTAGACCCTGGCAAAATATAGTCCGGGCTTGTCATAGAAAGGATACCTTGTTGCCTGGATCACGTATTTTGCCCTGATCTTCCTGCCGTTGTCGGCAACGACTATATTGGGGCTGCCTTCCCGGATGTCGACAGCCCGCGTGTTTTCATATATTTCGCAGTCTTTGCCGGCGATCAGACCGGCCAGCGCCAGCAGGTATTTGCGGGGATGGAAATAAGCCTGGTTCGCGAATTTCATCGCGCCTTCGATGCCGAAAGGCAGGTCGGTCGTTTCGGTGTACTCCGCGGGGAGACCGAGTTTCAGTGCGGCTTCCGTTTCATCCTCAAGCTTTCGGATCATGTTCCTGTCCTGCGTGAAAACAAAGGCAGGGACCTTTTTGAAGTCGCAGTCGATGCTGTTTTCGCGGATTATTTTTTCTATCAGGTCGATGGCCGACTGGTTGGCCTCCGCGTACTGCCTCGCCCTTTCTTCTCCTACGGCATCGATCATTTTGCAGTACTTGAGGGCATGCTGTGAAGTGATCTTGGCCGTCGTATGCGCCGA
>DGEQ01000093.1:0-163 GCA_002386045.1 Hungateiclostridiaceae bacterium UBA3922
AACACCTGCGCAACGGTTGAATAACAGTATACAGTGTGGTAAAATACTCAAAAACTAAAAGAACGGCTGAACAAAGCTGAATAACGCTGATTAAAAAAGGAAGGTAGCTATGGCGGACAACGTATTCGACATCCTGAAAGAAAGGGGCTTCATCGCCCAGCTC
>DGEQ01000093.1:406-4867 GCA_002386045.1 Hungateiclostridiaceae bacterium UBA3922
GTTCCTGAGAGAAATAGGCGTCCACTTCTCGGTCAACAGGATGCTGACGGCCGAATGCTTCAAATCAAGGCTGGAACGTGGCCTTACTTTCATCGAATTCAATTACATGCTCATGCAGAGCTACGATTTCCTTGTCCTGAACAGGAAACACGGCTGCCTGATGCAGCTCGGCGGAGACGACCAGTGGTCGAACATCATCGCCGGCATCGACCTGATAAGGAGAGTCGAAGGAAAACAGGCCTACGGCATGACATTTGCGCTCCTGACAACCAGCGAGGGCAAGAAAATGGGAAAAACGGAAAAAGGCGCTCTCTGGCTGGATCCTGAAAAAACTTCCCCGTACGATTTCTACCAGTACTGGCGGAACGTCGACGACGCCGACGTCATAAAATGCCTGAAGCTTCTTACATTCCTGCCTATGGACGAAATAAACAGGCTGGCACAGCTCAGGGACGAACAGATCAACGAAGCCAAAAAAGTCCTGGCATACGAAGTCACGAAACTCGTGCACGGCGAAGATGAGGCCATGAAGGCAAGACAGCTTGCCGAAGCACTGTTTGGCGGCGGCGGCAGTACAGACGACCTTCCGTCGACACCGGTCCCGCTTTCGGAGCTCGAAAACGGCATAAACATACTGGACCTGCTCCTTAGGACCGGCCTCGTGCCGTCGAAGAGCGAAGCCCGTAGGCTGGTGCAGCAGGGCGGCATTTACATCGAAGGCGAACCGGTAGCTTCGATCGAACACGTGGTTCGCAGTGATGCGTTCACGAACGGTGAACTGCTTATAAAGAAAGGCAAGAAGACTTATCATAAAGTGGTAATTTCGTAAAGAAACCTGGTTGATTGGAGGTCCTCGATTGGAAATACTGAACACGATATCGGAAAATCTTCAGAAAGGGAAATCGAATGCCGTGAAAGAACTCGTCCGGGAGGCACTGGACAAGGGCATCTCCGCCGAGGATATCCTTGAAGGCGGCCTCATCGGCGGAATGGACGTGATTGGGACAAAATTCATGAAAAATGAGATATATGTGCCGGAAGTCATGCTCGCCGCAAGAGCGATGACCGCGGGCATGGAAGTACTGAGGCCGGTCCTGGCCGGCGCAGGAGTCCAGCCCAGGGGCAGGGTCGTGATAGGCACCGTAAAAGGCGACCTGCACGACATAGGCAAAAACCTCGTCAAGATGATGATGGAGGGCAAAGGCATCCAGGTCATCGACCTCGGCACCGATGTACCTGCGGAACGGTTCATTTCCGCCGCCATGGAACACGAGGCCCGTATAATCGCTTGCTCGGCATTGCTCACCACGACGATGCCCGAGATGAAAAAAGTGGTCGAACTGCTGAAGGAAAAAGGCCTCAGGGACAAGTTCACCGTAATGATAGGCGGTGCTCCCGTCACGGACGCTTACAGGGAGTCCATCGGCGCCGACATATACACGCCCGACGCCGGTTCCGCAGCGGAAGCAGCGGCTAAAGTGTTTGCTGACTGACCGATGTGCCTGCAGCCTGAGTTTTTGCGTACATTTATCACAGAAAAACGAATAGTGACATTCCTCTGCAATGAAGTGCTCCTTTTTGCCGAGGGATGTCACTAATTTTTCGGGGAAGCTCTTCATATGAAAAGTATGGGGACACTCCTCTTCCGATAAGGAATACCTCTTGCAGAGGAGTGTCCCCTTTGTCTCGATGAGTGTCCCCTTTACCTGAAGACTGTCACCCTTGTCTTTATGTCGTCTTTATGCCCCCTTTGCCCAGGATGTCCTCTCTGCTTATATCTCCATTATGATAGGCAATATCATGGGTTTGCGCTTTGTTTTTTCATACAGGTATTCCCTGAGATCGTTCTTTATGACATTCTTCTTGGCAGCCCAGTCGTTGGCCCTCTTCCCTTCCAGCTTCGACAGGGTCTGCTTTATGATCTCACGCGCATTCTCCATCAGGTCTTCCGATTCCCTGACATAAACGAATCCCCTGGAAATGATATCGGGGCCCGCAATGATCTGTCCGGATTCCTTTTCGGTCGTGATGACCACGACGATCAGCCCGTCCTGCGAAAGCAGTTTCCTGTCCCTGAGCACGATGCTGCCGACATCGCCTACGCCAAGGCCGTCAACGAGCACCCTGCCCGACGTGACGCTGCCGTTGATTTTCGCCGAATCCGGCGTCAGTTCAAGTACCTGGCCTATTTCCATAACAAAGATGTTCTCGGGCGGCATCCCCATTTTGGCGGCCAGGTTCGCGTGCTGTTTCAGGTGCCTGTATTCACCGTGCACCGGCACGAAGAATTTGGGCCTTACCAGGCTGTGCATCAGCTTAAGTTCTTCCTGGCAGGCATGCCCCGACACATGCACGTCCGCCAGCGATTCGTATATGACGTCCGCGCCTTTTTTGAACAGTTCGTTTATGACCTTGAATATGGACTTCTCATTGCCGGGTATCGGCGATGCGGAAATGATGACAAGGTCGCCCGGCTCGATCTCCACTTTTTTGTGCTCGTTGACCGCTATCCTCGACAATGCGGCCATTGGCTCTCCCTGGCTGCCTGTCGTCAGAATGACCATCTTTTCGGGCGGATACTTATCGATCATGTCCACGTCCACCATCATACCGTCCGGCACGTGGAGATATCCCAGTTCCATCGCCACATTGACGACGTTCATCATGCTCCTGCCGACTACTGTGACCTTCCGGTCAAACTTGTAAGCGGCGTCTATCGCCTGCTGGAGCCTGTGGACGTTGGATGCGAAGCTCGCCACGATGATCCTGCTCTTTGCATCCATGAAAATATCTTCGAACGTTTCGCCGACCGTCCTTTCGGACATGGTGTAGCCGGGCCGCTCCGCGTTCGTGCTGTCGCACATCAGCAGCAGCACGCCCTTCCTGCCGAGATCGGCAAGCCGCGCCAGGTCCGTCGTCTTCCCTTCTATCGGCGTGTAGTCTATCTTGAAGTCGGACGTGTGGACGATGACGCCCACGGGAGTATGCAGCGCCAGGGCCACCGAATCGGCAATACTGTGGGTGGTCCTGATGAATTCCACCTTGAAAGACCCAAGCCGTACCGTATCGCCGGGCTCCACTCCCACAAGCCTGGCCGATGACAGTATCCTGTGCTCCTCCAGCTTATACTTCAACAGCCCCAGCGTAAGCCTGGTGCCATACACTGGTACGTTGATTTCTTTCAGGAAATACGGCACGGCTCCTATATGGTCCTCGTGGCCGTGTGTCAGCACTATGCCGAGGACTTTTTCCCTGTTCTTCGTAAGGTAAGATATATCCGGTATGACATGATCGATGCCAAGCATATCATCTTCGGGAAACGAAAGGCCGCAGTCGACCACGATTATTTCGTCCCCGTATTCGAAAACCGTCATATTCTTTCCTATTTCCTGCAATCCCCCCAGGGGGATCACTTTCAGCTTTTGTTTATTTTTTGTCACAAAATAACCTCCATAAAATCTCTTTTCTTATATAAATAATTCCACCGTTATGAATATTTTCAACAACTCATCCCGCGATATATACAAGTATTTTCAGCCTCCGCTGCAGCCCGGGCTTCCAGGAGCGCCGTTCCGCCGCCACCTAACCTATTATAGCACTGTATGCAATATTTGCAAAACACTAATTGAGATCCGGCATCAACACCTTCCTTTTTTCAGGGAAAAATAGGTCTTTATTCTTATTGACATGGGAAATTAGTACTAGTATAATGGACTTACCTGTTTACGGAAAGACTCTCTTTTGTTTTACCCGGATCAATATATTTTTTGTGGGTATGGGGCCCGGACGGGGCTCTATATTACTTTCAGGGAAAATTTCAAAATGGCGGCGCGACGACAGCAACAGTTTTGAAAAAACCTCTTGCATTGACCATGGACAATATGCTATAATAACGACTGTCTCAAGCATTGCGGGATTGTGTAATGGTAGCACTACTGACTCTGGATCAGTCTGTGAGGGTTCGAATCCTTCTCCCGCAGCCAGTTATTCACTCACGATCGAAGGATATGCGAGTTGCATGTCCTTCGATTTTTTGTATGACTGCAATTATTCATTATTCTCATCCCCCGGGTGTCATTCCCCGGACTTCGCAGCGCTTCGGAGAAGACTCCCGATCCGCCGGAAAACGCAGGACTGTCCCCCCGGTGAAGGACTGTCCCCCATTGTGAAGGACTGTCCCCAACGTTCAACGTTCGAAAGAATGGCCCCCTCCTTATGAAGAAATGTCCCCGACTTTCTAAGGACTGTCCCCCCGATGTGAAGGACCGTCCTCCGATGTAAAAGACTGTCCCCCCCGGCGAAGGACTGTCCCCCTTGACCAAATAGAAACGGGACGGCAGTGCCGTCCCGTTTACCAGGATATCGTAAAGTTTTTATATTGCCGGATCCACTATGCCGGCCCGTTTATCAGCCAAACAGTGCCAGCAGGACGCCTGCTGCGACAGCAGAGCCTATAACGCC
>DGEQ01000140.1:0-6765 GCA_002386045.1 Hungateiclostridiaceae bacterium UBA3922
ACAGTGAATACAAGCAGGTAACGGATCTTTTGAGCCTTTATGATAAGTACCCTCGTGTTACTGTAAGGTACGTGGATCCCGACAGGAACCCGGGCATAATAAACCAGCTGGATCCCGAGGATACTCTGGACCTGGGGAAGAAGGACTTCGTCGTCAGGAGCACTGTCAACGGCGTCGAGAAGAAAAAGAAGCTCGAATATAACGACCTTTTTGAAGTGAAATTCAGCCTGTACACCACAGGTTCCAATGCGGAGCAGGGATTCACCGGCGCCATCAAGTATGTGACATCCGAGTACACGCCGGTCGTCTACTTCACCGAGGGACACGACGAGTACGATGTGAACTACTACTACGCGAAACTGAAGTCATACCTGGAAAGGAACAATTTCCTCGTTAAAACGATAAACCTGATGACGGTCGACAAGATGCCTGATGATGCAGAACTGGTGATCATCGCATCCCCCAAGAAAGACTTTTCATACGCCGAGAGGGATGTCCTGGACAACTACTTCTACAACGGCGGGAAAGCCATTTTCATGTTCGACTACCTGGAAAACGATCCCTCCTTCGACCAGCTTAACGACCTGCTGGGCAAGTTCAACCTTGCCATAAATTATGACAAGGTCAAAGAAACGGATGAAAGCAGGCACCTGGCCCAGGATCCGTACACGCTCGTGGTGGACGTGAAGTCGAACTCCATCGTACCCAGGGCTTTCAATACGCTCCTTAAAAACTCGAGGAGCCTGACCATCCTGAAGAACGTGAAAGATTATATAACCACGACCTCGCTGATCACCACGAGTTCGACTGCCGTGGGCGAGATGGTCAATAAGTCCCGCGGCGAGGACCTGACAGGACCTCTTGACATTGCAGTGGCGGTGGAGTACAAGGGCGGACAGAAACCTTCGAAAATAATCGCGATGGGCAATTCCACGTTTGTAAACGACAGCGCCATCCAGGTTTACGGCGCCTTTTACTCCACCAACGTCGAATTCTTCCTTCAGGCAATGAACTGGATGGTGGAGAGGAAGGACGACATCATAGTGCCCACCAAGAGCTATGACATGAACAGGTTCAACGTGACGCAGAGGCAGGCCAACGTGATGTCGTGGATACTGGTGGCGGTGTTCCCGCTGCTGATACTTGGCACAGGTCTGAGGGTATATCTGAGGAGGCGTCATTTATGAAATTTTACAGGAATGCTATCATTCTCGTAGTCATAGTTGCGCTTCTTGCCGGAGCTTATGTCCTGGTCAGGAACATCAAAGCCAACCAGCCGGGGACTACGCAGACCAAGCAGTACGACAAACTGACCGACTACCTTTCGACCGACGTTGAGTCCGTGACGTTGAAAAACAAAAGCGGTACCTTCGTGATAGTCAAGAAGGACGAAGACTGGGCTCTGTCGGAACCTGCCGATATCAGGTACGATTCGTCGGTACTCAGCAGTATCGTCATCAACTCGGCTTCGATAGTGGCCGACAAGGTTATCGAGGAAGACGCCCAGGACCTTTCGATATACGGCCTCGACGATCCGGCCATCGTCACGGTGAAGTCGAAGGACGGCACCAGCGTGACGCTGGAGATCGGCAACCAGACGCCCACCGGCGGAGGATACTATACGAAGCTGCAGGGAAATAACAAGGTATACATGATCAGCAAATATACCGGGGACAAGCTGCTTTCGGGCAAGAACGAGATAAGGACGAAGCAGTTGTTCGACATGACGACGGACGATATAATGAAGTTCGGCCTGAACAGAAAAGGCGAGAATGTGTTCATATCTGAAAAGTCAGAGGACAAATGGAATATGGTCACGCCTATAAAGGGCAGCATGAATGACTCGAGTTTCATCCCGATGCTGGAGGCTCTTGTCAATGCCAGGGCCACGGAATTCGTCGAGGAAAATCCCGATGACCTTTCCGTGTACGGGCTGGACAAACCGGCATATGAACTGATCTTCAGCACCGAGGCAACAGGCGAGGTCAAGCTCCAGATGGGCTTCGAACGCAGGGAAGACTATACGATCTATGCAAAGTTCGACGGGGAAGACGAGGTATTCGCCATAGACACGAACACATTTACGTTCCTCGACAAGCCGCTGAAGGAGATCGTCAACATCTTTGCCTACATCGTGAACATCCAGGATGTCGAGAAGATAGACCTGACGATGGACGGCAAGACTACGCACATGGAACTTGACGTATACCTGGATGAAGAAGGCAACATGGACAGCGACAAGGACAAGTTCTACGTAAACGGCATCGATGCCAGCGGCAAGGACGAAAACGGCAAGCAGCCGTTCAGGAAATTTTACCAGGCGCTGATCGGCGTCTGCATCGACGAGATAGACCTGGAAGGCGACCCGGCGGGCAAGCAGGCCGACATAACGATAGAATACACGCTCAAGGACGGGAAGATGAAAGTGGAATATATCCCGAAAGACGAGCACTTCTACTACGTGGTTAGGAACGGCGAATATGCCGGCGTGCTGGTGAAGCAGAGAAACAAGGTCGAATTCGGCATCGAAGGGATGAAGCAGGCGTACGATACGATGATGGAATTCCTTGCCGATCAGCAGAAATAGCGTGACGGCTGAAATCGAACAGTAATTTGGACTGCGGCTCCGACATAGAATGAACTGATACATTCTCTGATCGGAGCCGTTTTTATGAATGAGGAGCGCAGGAACATCTTCAGGGTAGCAGGCATATACGCCGCGAGCATAACGGGTGCGGGGTTCGCGTCGGGACAGGAGATCCTGCAGTTTTTCTCCATATACAGGGCAGGGGGCTTCTATGGCATACTGCTTGCAGGGATCCTGTTCAGCGTCCTGGGCTGTACCGTCCTCACGAGGGTGTACCGCGAGCGTATAAGGAATTACGAGGAATTCATACTGCCCGTCTTCGGCTGGCGGATCGGCTGGCTCATCGAGACAGCCGCGACGGTTTTCATCTTCTGCATGTACAGCATAATGACGGCAGGCGCGGGGGACATACTTGCGCAACTGACAGGGATACCTTCCCGCATCGCCGTTTTCATAATGGGTGCTATCGGCGCTTTCCTGGTAATGACGGATATCAGGGGCATCACGGTGCTGAGTTCGGCGCTCACGCCTGTGCTGATCGCAGGCATCATCATTACCGGTCTGTACGTGATCATATTGAAAGACAGCCCGGCATTCAGCGTCTCAGGATATGTTTCGCGGATCACGGACAACTGGCTTTTCTCATCGCTCCTGTATGTAAGTTACAACAGCATACTTGCTGTTATGGTGCTGTGCAGCGTACAGCCGTACCTGAAAACACGCAGGACAGCCGTGGCGGCGGGCATCCTCGGAGGGGCGGCGCTGACCCTGGCCGCACTCGTGATCAACGCGGTGATTTTCCTGTTCTATCCTTCGGCCGCGGACAGGGAAATACCGATCATAGATATCCTCCAGCGTATCAGCTTATCGGCCGGAAAACTCTACAGCGTGCTGCTGTGGCTTGCCATGCTGGTATCTGCCGTGACCTCGGGTTTCTGCTTTGCAGACAGGATATACAGCCTGTTCAGGCTCGACAAAAGCATAACGGCAATGGTGCTGTGCATCTTTGCGGCCCCCCTTTCGACACTTGGCTTTTCAAGGCTCATATCGGTCATTTATCCCGCTTATGGCTGGCTTGGCCTGTTCATGCTGATCGTCATACTGATTACAGGCCTGAAAAAACCGTTGCCGGTATCCGGACGCAGCCGGCGGGATGAGCGCGGGAAGATCCCGAAAGCCGGCGCTGAACAAAGCTGAGCTGCAGCCGGTTTCTCTTTCAACGGCCGGGTTATTATGGTAAAATGATTTGTGACGAACCATACGGAAGATAAAACTGAGGTGGTCTTTTGAAACATATCCCAGGAAAGGACGGACCGACACCCGGAGAACGCGCGGCCGGCATCATCACGGCACTGATGCTGTTCCTGTGTATTGCCATGGTTGCAGTTTTCAGCTACCGCCGAAGCATCGATCCTTCGATCGATCCCAGGGATACGGTGATGAAGCTTGCCGGCCTGGGAGAGAAGGAAGCAAAGACTGCCGAAGTGTTGCGTTCCTTCGTGTTCGACATCATGGAAAAACCCCGTTTCACGCTTTACAGGGGCAACATCGTGAAGTCCAGCAGGAGCGGGATATTGCTTCTGGATAAGACGGGCGCGATCGTTCGGTCGGAAAGCATCGGGTTCGACGATCCGATAGCCAGGACAAACGGATCGAGGCTTCTCGTCGTCAATGCCGGTTCGACGGAAATATGTGTCATGGACGGTGACTCGATCCGCTGGCAGGACAGGACCGACACCGCCATCCTGAATGCGGATATAAGCGATGACGGGTACGTGACAGTCGTCACGGAAGCAAAAAGGGACAACAACGTGGTCAGGGTGTACGAACCGCACGGCGTGGAACTTTTCCGCAAGATAATTGCCGTGGATTTCGCTGTCTCCGCTGCCATATCGCCGTCAGGGAAACGCCTTGTGCTGTCATCTGTGGCAACAGGAGCGGTCGGCCCGTTTTCGCGGTATAAGTTTTACGACATGGAAGGCACGGAACTAACAGAGGTATCATTCGATTCGCCCGGTGATCTCCTGCCCCTATTCTGGTTCAACAGGGACGACAGCATATTCGCCGTCGGCGACAGCGCTGCCGCATACATAGGCCCCGACGGGGAGATCGGATGGAAGGAGCAGTTCAGGAGCGTTGCGGGAGCCGCGCCTGCCGGAGACGGCCGGCTCGCTGTGGCTGCGTACGTGGATGAGGGAGCTGTCCTGAATGTATACACTGCCGGCGGCGAAAAGGAATTTTCCGTGAAGCTGCAGGGCAGCCCGAAAGGGCTGGATGCAGCAAAAGGCGTGGTCGCCGTTTACACCGAGGATACGGTTTACTTTTATGATAGCCGCGGGACAAACACACACATCCACAACGCTGACGGGGAAATACTCGAAGTGCGACTCTTTGACAAAAGGCAGGCAGTCGTGGTCACCGAGGGCGAGATCACGATCGTTGGCACAGATTGAGACTCCAGGAGGTACGGGGACGTTCTCCTGTTATGGACCCGGAAGATGTCCTCCCGGGCACGAGGGCTTTTTTTCGCACATTTGAGGACAAATGAAACTGAAAGGCGGTTTACACATGAACTGGAGCGACTTTGCCGTAATAGGCATCATTGGCGTGTTTGCAGTCGTCGGGCTTTTCAAGGGCCTCATAATGTCGGTCTACAGGCTGGTTTCGTATGTGCTGTGCCTTTTCCTCTCTGTCAGGCTTTCGCCCGTGCTGGCGCGCCTCCTTCAAAACTCGCCTGTGTACGAGGTCATAAAGCGGGCCATCGTGAACAACCTGGAAGCATGGAGCCGAAATGCCCTGACAGCGCCGCAGGCTGTGGAAGCCGCGGCCAAAGGCGCAGAGCAGGTGGTCGGGGCGATGCCGATGCCCGATATCCTGAGATCGAACGTACTGAGGAACCTGCCGGCGCCGTCCGAGATACTCGACATAAACAGCGTGCTGGATGCCGTGGGGAATGAACTTGCAGGCATGATCATCTCGGTGCTGAGCCTCGTTGCCGTTTTCTTTGTCCTGAGGCTGGTGTTCGCGCTGATAGGAAGGCTCCTGAACGGCATAGCCAGGCTGCCGGTGCTCAGGCAGGTAAACAAGATCGGAGGCCTGGTATTCGGGGCGGCGCAGGGGATACTCGCGGTGTACATACTGTTTGCCGTGCTGATGCTGTTCCATTCGAACCCGGGTTTTGCGCCGTTATTTGGCGGGATAGAGTCATCAAAGATCGCATCGGTATTTTACACGAACAATATAATAATCAATTTCCTGTTCCCTCCCGTTTCGGCGTAGGCAGCGGCTGGAACTGCAGGCGGCCGTATGGAGACAGGAGAGCTGTGTCCGGCGTACGACCGGCGGGCCATATATGGACAGGAGCGCTGTGCAAGGCGTGCAGCCTGCAGGCTATATAGATACAGGAGCGCCAGGTTCGGTGTACAACCTGCAACTCATGTGTTAACGTATATTGTGACGCAGGCTGCGAAAAATGAACGCTTCTGACCTTTTTGTACTCATTTATGGACATTTTATGGGCAGACGTAGTAAAATATCTGTATTAAACAGCCGGGACAGAGCATTCCGGCTGTTTTGATAAAGGTTCGGACATCCGGACAGTTGATGGATTTTTCGGCAGCTTTTTGCGATAATTTGATAAAGGTTTGGATCAACAAGGGTCCAACCGGTTTCAATAAATGGTCTGCCATACCGGGAAGGTTCTTCCCGGCAGGTGGACGACTTTTTCCGGCAGTTTTTCCGGCAGAAAGGACGGTGTCGCGCATGAGGAGCGATATAGTCAAGAAAGGCGTTGAACGGGCCCCGCACAGGTCGCTGTTCAAGGCGATGGGATATACGGACGAGGAGATAAAAAGGCCGCTGATAGGCGTTGTGAATTCCAGGAACGAGATCGTGCCGGGGCATATCCACCTTGACCGGATAGCGGAGGCCGTAAAGGCAGGTATCAGGATGGCCGGCGGCACACCGGTGGAATTCGGAAGCATAGGCATCTGCGACGGCATTGCCATGGGACACGTCGGGATGAAGTATTCACTGGCATCGAGGGAGCTGATAGCAGACTCGTGTGAAGCGATGGGCCTTGCCCACAGTTTCGACGGTATGGTATTCATACCCAACTGCGACAAGATCGTCCCCGGCATGCTTATGGCCGCGGCAAGGATAAATGTGCCTTCCGTCGT
>DGEQ01000140.1:7038-30634 GCA_002386045.1 Hungateiclostridiaceae bacterium UBA3922
CTCAACAGCGTATTCGAAGCTGTCGGCGCATACAAGGCCGGCAGGATGACAGAGGAGGAACTGCGCGAATACGAGGATCATGCCTGTCCCGGCTGCGGCTCATGCTCAGGCATGTTCACGGCAAACTCCATGAACTGCCTGACGGAGGTGCTCGGCATGGGACTGCCGGGCAATGGCACCATACCTGCAGTATACGCGGAGAGGATAAGGCTTGCGAAACAGGCAGGCATGAAAGTGATGGAGCTTGTCGAAAAAGGGATCAGGCCTTCGGACGTTATGACTGAAAAGGCTTTCGAAAACGCGCTGGCGGTCGACATGGCCCTCGGATGTTCCACCAATTCGGTCCTGCACCTTCCTGCCATAGCCAATGAATTGGGAATAAAGATAAACCTCGACATAATCAACGAAATAAGCGCAAAGGTCCCCAACCTGTGCAGGCTGGCGCCGGCTGGTCCGCATCACGTGCAGGACCTTTACATGGCAGGCGGGGTACAGGCCATCATGAAGGAGCTTTCGAAGAAAGGCCTGCTGCATCTTGATCTGATAACAGTCACGGGAAAGACCGTCCGGGAGAATATCAAGGATGCCGAGGTGACGGACCCGACCGTGATCAGGAGCGTGGACGATCCATACAGCCCCACCGGGGGAATTGCAGTGCTGCGGGGAAACATCGCAAAAGACGGGGCGGTCGTCAAGCGCTCTGCGGTAGCTGAAGAAATGCTGGTCCACAGGGGCCCGGCCAGGGTGTTCGATTCCGAGGATGACGCGATAAAAGCGATTTACGGAGGACAGATCAAGCCCGGCGACGTGGTCGTCATAAGATACGAAGGACCAAAGGGCGGCCCCGGGATGCGCGAGATGCTCGGCCCTACTTCCGCGATAGCCGGCATGGGCCTTGACACTACGGTAGCCCTGATAACGGACGGCAGGTTTTCCGGGGCCTCCAGGGGAGCATCAATAGGGCATGTTTCGCCTGAAGCGATGGAAGGCGGACTGATAGCCGCAGTCCGGGACGGGGACATCATCAGTATAGACATACCGGCAGGGAAGCTGAACGTCGAAGTGCCGGACGAGGAACTGGAAAGAAGGATGGCTGAGTGGCAGCCTCCAAAGCCCAGGATAACGACCGGCTACCTTGGCAGGTATGCAAGGCTCGTGACATCGGCAAGTACCGGCGCAGTGCTGAAATAGGGAGCGCAGCCTGAAGTGGCAGGCAGCCCTGTTGCATTTTATAGGAGGCGCAACCTGAAACGCCGGGCAACGCGGCTGCATTTTATGGGAGGTGCAGCCTGAAATGCCTGGTAAACCGGCTGTATCGTACAGGAAGCTCAGCCTTGAACGGCAGGCAGCCTTGTTGCATTTTTAGGGACATTTGTGGAAAGGACAGATAATGAAAAACGGCAGCCGGCGTGGCAGCTGAGAGGCTGTGGAGTAGGCTGCACGGAGAACATTCGATGGAGGTTTGTGTATGAGACTGACTGGAGCCGAAATTCTTATCGAGTGCCTGAAGGAACAGGGAGTGGATACTGTTTTCGGGTTTCCGGGCGGTGCGGTACTGAACATATACGATGCGTTGTACAAGGCACAGGGAGAGATAAGGCATATCCTCACTTCACATGAACAGGGCGCTGCCCACGCAGCGGACGGATATGCCCGTGCTACCGGGCGGACCGGCGTCTGCATAGCCACATCGGGACCCGGCGCGACGAACCTTGTGACCGGCATCGCCACGGCTTACATGGATTCGGTACCGATGGTGGCGATCACCGGACAGGTAGCGACGACGCTGCTGGGCAAGGATTCTTTCCAGGAGGTCGACATCACGGGGATCACGATGCCGATCACGAAGCATAATTATATTGTTAAAGATGTAAACAAGCTGGCGGATACGGTGCGGCAGGCATTCAGGATAGCATCTTCCGGAAGGCCCGGCCCTGTCCTGATCGATATATGCAAGGACGTTACTGCTGCCTGCGCGGATCACGAGCCCGGTAAGCCCGGCGGGAACGGTACGGCGCCGCTGAAGCCGGTGGAAGCGCCGACCGGGGTGAAGGGATCACAACTGGATGAGGCGGCGGCAGCCATCGATTCTGCCCAGAGACCCGTGATACTCTCCGGCGGAGGCGTATCCATATCGGGGGCAACGGCGGAATTGCAGATGCTGGCCGAAAAAGCGGGGATACCCGTTGCAACCACGCTGATGGGACTTGGCTCTTTCCCTGGCACTCACAGGTTGTTCATGGGCCTGGTGGGGATGCACGGCACGAGGACATCGAACATGGCGGTCTCAGAGGCAGACCTGTTCATCGCCATAGGCGCAAGGTTCAGCGACAGGGTCATAAGCAATGTCAGCAGGTTCGCGCCGAATGCCAGGATAATGCATATCGATATAGACCCCGCCGAAGTGGGGAAAAATATAACCGTCCATTATCCCCTTGTGGGCGACATCCGCGGGATACTGAAGCAGTTGGCCGACAGGGTAAAGAACCGTGGATATACCGACTGGAACAGGAAAACAGACGAGTGGAAAGAACTGTATCCACTGAAGTATGAAGCCAACGGCACGCTCAAGCCGCAGTATATAGTGGAGCGGCTTTACGAGATCACGAAAGGCGATGCGATAATTACTACCGAGGTGGGCCAGAACCAGCTCTGGGCGGCGCAGTATTACAAGTTCACCAGGCCCAGACAGTTCATATCGTCCGGCGGCCTCGGGACCATGGGATATGGGCTTGGAGCGAGCATTGGAGCCAAGATCGGGAAGCCGGAGGCAAAGGTGATAAACATAGCCGGAGACGGCAGTTTCCGCATGAACTGCAATGAGCTTGCCACCGCGGTGGAATACAGGCTGCCGGTGATCATTGCCATACTCAACAACAGGGTGCTCGGCATGGTCAGGCAGTGGCAGCAGTTGTTCTACGGCGGGAGGTATTCGGCTACCACTATCGACAGGGGAACTGATTTCGTCGCTCTTGCCGAGGCGTACGGCGCAGTGGGCATCAGGGTGACGAGACCTGAAGAAGTTGACGCTGCCTTCGAAAGAGCGCTTGCCTCGACAGACAGGCCCGTGGTGATAGACTTCGAGATAGACAAGGACGAGAAGGTATTTCCTATAGTGCCGCCCGGGGCACCGATCGATGAACTGATCGAGGAGTAAGGTAGCAGGCAGCACAGACGTCGAATGACTGGTCGACTCAGACCAATAAATCAGGAAGCGGATGGACGATCAAGGCGTTCGGTCTGCTACGCGAATATCTGCTGGGCGGATCACTTGCTCCAATGAGGGCACAGGTCAATCGCCGTCCATGGCCAGGTATCGGCGCCTGCAGCGTCCGTGCTGTCGGTTGTGGTTCCTGGCGCATCACAGATTATTTCCGCGGGAAATACAGGGCCGGGCGTGCAAAATTTTAATTATTGTGCAAGTAACGGCCGGTTTTTCGGTGATAATGCAGAGAAATCCCATGTTATGTAAACGAAGAGTTTACGTAAAATAACTTATATGAATATTATGGCGTATTGCGATGTGCAATAGTTGAAAAACTGAACACCCAGCCTGGCCGTCGGTCTTCGCGACAGTGGCTGCAGGTCTGCCCGAGTCGAAAAAGTGTCTGCAGCTTCAGGAACTGCAAACACCACCGGGCTGCGGAGGTGCCGGAAGCGGTCGCGATCACCGGAACTGCTGCCGTTCCGCAAGTGGCTGCGGTTCCAGGAATGACAAGCACGACCGGGCTGCGGAGGTACCGGAGCCGTCACGGTTACCGGAATTGCCGCGGTTCCCGGAACGTCTTCGGCTTCAGGAACTGCAAACTTTAACGGAACTATTGCGATGCCGGGAGCGGTCGCGGTGACCGTAGATCCAACAGCCCCGGGAGTTGCCCCGGAAGCTGCCTCGTTGGACGCAATGGCATGGAGACAGGCCTGTAAATAAAAATCCTTGACATCCTTGTTGTTATGTGTTAAAGTAATTACTGCTCCGTTTCGGAGGTCTTTTTTTTGTGTTGTGAAACATCGATGCTGCATGTATCAGCGGCATCTGTCCAATTAAACTGTGCACCCTGCGATAAATGCAAAGGGGCTGGAGGTGTTAACATGAGGGTAAAGATAGTCATGGCATGTACCGAATGCAAGCAGAGAAATTACAACACCATGAAGAATAAAAAGAACGATCCCGACAGGATCGAACTGAAAAAGTACTGCAAGTTCTGCCGCAGACATACAGTACACAAGGAAACGAAATAATGCGCGGAGGTGCACATTATGTCTGACAATGTACGCACGTCCAAACCGGCCGGTTTCGGGAAAAAGCTGGCTGATTGGGGAACCAGGACAGCCAGGTTTTTCAGGGACATCAGGAATGAACTCAGGAAAGTCATCTGGCCGACAAGGGAACAGCTTGTAAAGAGCACGATCTCCGTATTGGCGATCTGTCTGGTGCTCGGTGCTGTAATTTGGATCTGTGATGCGGTTTTCGGAAAACTTATGGAGTGGACTCTGTCCAGGTAATCAAGGAGGATATCGGTCCTTATGGCAGTTTACGATGCGCCTGAAGAAGCCAAGTGGTATGTCGTGCATACCTATTCCGGCTACGAGAACAAAGTCAAGGCCAACCTGGAAAAAATAGTTGAAAACAGGGGCCTGCATGATTACATCTTCGATATCGTGGTACCGATGGAAGAGCAGATCGAGATCAAGGACGGAAGGAAAAAGGCCACGCTGAGGAAGGTGTTCCCCGGCTATGTCCTTGTAAAGATGATCATGACCGACGAATCCTGGTACGTGGTAAGGAATACCAGGGGCGTCACGGGTTTCGTTGGGCCGGGATCGAAGCCTGTGCCGCTATCCGATGAGGAAGTACGCATCATGGGCGTGGAAGAGTTTGCACCCGTGCTCGACTACGAAATCGGCGACACCGTCAGGGTAATCGACGGGCCGCTGGAGAACTTTATCGGCACTGTCGAGGAGATCAACTTCGAAAAGAGGAAGGTACGGGTCGCCGTATCGATGTTCGGCAGGGAGACCCCTGTGGAACTGGAACTGACACAAATCCAAAAGATATAGATGTGTTTTTATTTTGCTTAAAAGAATTGGGAGGTGGAATAAGCCATGGCAAAGAAGATCATAGGCTATATAAAGCTGCAGATTCCTGCGGGGAAGGCAACCCCGGCTCCACCGGTCGGACCAGCTTTAGGACAGCATAGCGTCAACATCATGGGATTTTGCAAGGAGTTTAACGAAAGGACTGCAAAGGATGCGGGTTTGATCATCCCTGTCGTCATAACCGTTTATGCTGACAGATCGTTTTCCTTTGTGACCAAGACTCCTCCGGCGGCAGTGCTTCTCAAGAGGGCCTGCAAGATCGAAAGCGGTTCAGGAAGGCCGAACAGGGAAAAGGTAGCGAAGATCTCGAAGGAAGAGATCAGGAAGATAGCCGAACTCAAGATGCCCGATCTGAACGCTGCGGACATCGAGGCTGCAATGAGCATGATAGCAGGTACGGCCAGAAGCATGGGCATAGTAGTCGAAGACTGATGGCCGCACGTGGGAGGAAACCTGTGTTTCCGGGAAATTCACCACAAAGGGGAGGATAGATGATGAAGAGAGGTAAGAGATATCTCGAAAGCGCAAAGCTTATAGATAAAATGAAGTTGTATGATCCGGCGGAAGCTCTTGACCTTGTCAAGAAAACTGCCAGGGCAAAGTTTGACGAGACGGTCGAAGTCCATGTAAAACTGGGCGTAGACTCGAGGCATGCCGATCAGCAGGTAAGAGGAGCTGTAGTGCTTCCGCATGGTACCGGCAGGACCGTCAGGGTGCTGGTTTTCGCGAAAGGCGACAAGGCCAGGGAAGCCGAACAGGCAGGTGCTGATTATGTAGGCGCCGAGGATCTCGTGGCGAAGATCCAGAATGAGAACTGGTTCGAATTCGATGTCGTTGTCGCAATGCCCGACATGATGGGTGTCGTCGGAAGGCTCGGAAAGATACTCGGTCCCAAGGGCCTCATGCCCAACCCGAAAGCCGGCACGGTAACGATGGATGTTGCCAGGGCGATAGCCGAGATAAAGGCCGGTAAGATCGAATACAGGCTCGACAAGACGAACATCATACACTGCCCCATCGGGAAAGCTTCATTCGATCTCGACAAGCTCGTCGAAAACTTCCGCACGCTGCTGGGCGCAATAGTCAGGGCGAAGCCGGCTGCCGCAAAGGGACAGTACCTCAGGAGCATCGTAGTATCATCGACCATGGGGCCCGGCATAAAGGTCAACCCCCAGAGGGTCACCGAGTAAGAAGCAGGCTGCCGGACGGGGAGACAGACGGAAAGCAGGATGACAGCAGGCAGGCAATGAGACGGACTGCCTAAAAGAAAAACGGAAAGATCACTGAATAAATATCTTTACATCCGGAAGATTATGTAGTATTATATACAACGGCTGACTAAAAGCCCGTAAACTGAATATGTCACATACCGCAGACAGCAGGTGCTTTACGCATAATCGGCAAAAAGCCGGCCTGCCGAGGTAAGAGCTGATGATGGAGCCGTACGCTCCGTTGCCGATATGGTGTTTTGCCCTTGCATGTCTGCAGTATGCAGATATACAAGGGCTTAATTTATGCAAGGAGGTGGACGGTTTGCCAAAGGAACACACCCTGAAACAGAAGCGGGAAGTCATAGACAGCATCAGCAGCACGATGAAATCGGCAAAAGCGATGATCTTTGCTGATTACAGGGGACTTACAGTGGAACAGGATACCGAGCTGAGGCGTGCCCTGAGGAAAGCAGGCGTGGAATACAAGGTAGTCAAAAACACGCTGACCAGGTTCGCTGCCAAAGAGAACGGGCTTGAGGAACTGTTCCCGTACCTGGAAGGACCCACTTCCATGGCGTCGAGCGATACTGACCCGGTGGCTCCCGCAAAGGTATTGTGCGAGTATGCAAAGAAGTTTGAGAATTTCCAGCTGAAAGTGGGCGTAGTGGAAGGCAGGGTAATGGATGCCGACGGGATAAAGGCGCTGGCCGAACTGCCGTCGAGGGAAGAGCTCATCGCGAGAGTGCTCGGAGGTTTCAATGCTCCTATTGCCGGCCTTGTCAATGTCCTCAACGCAAATATCAGGGGACTGGTCATTGCGCTCAACGCGATAGCGGAACAGAAACAGGAAGCATCCGCATGAGGATCGTAAAACAGGCAGTATAACATAAAACTGTTGTTTGAAAAATCTATACTAAGATTACGGAGGTATTTGAAATGGCTAGTGATAAAGTCGTAAAGCTTATCGAGGAAGTAAAGGCACTGACAGTTCTCGAACTGTCCGAGCTCGTAAAGGCTCTTGAAGAGGAATTCGGAGTATCTGCGGCAGCTCCTGTGGCAATGGCTGCGGCAGTACCGGCAGCAGGCGGAGCAGCAGCAGCACCGGCCGCTGAGGAAAAGACCGAGTTCGATGTCATCCTCAAGGAAGTCGGCGCTGACAAGATCAAGGTAATCAAGGTCGTAAGGGAAGTCACCAACCTTGGCCTCAAGGAAGCAAAGGACCTCGTGGACAATGCTCCCAAGCCGATCAAGGAGAACGTTTCCAAGGAAGAGGCAACTGCTATCGAGGCAAAGTTCAAGGAAGTCGGCGCAACAGTCGAAATCAAATAATCACCTCGACGATAAGAAATCCCGGACATACCGGGAACAAAATGCCCCGGATATTCCCGGGGCATTTTTTTGAGGCATGGCAAGCAGAAAAATACAATAAAAAAACAACGCAATAACACGTTGACAAGTGAAATGCAGTATGCTAGAATTATAAACTGCGTTATAATCTGGACTTGTATGCTTTTTTATGTATGCAGCCGGAATCGTTTGTAGTTAGATTATAACACAGGGGAATAAAATACACAAGAACTGTTAATAATTATTTAATGGTTTTGGGCAATTTGACGAATGAAATCGAAATCCTGCCACATTTATATATATTTATATATGAGTCGCTATATTCGCAGATCGGATTTCTCTGTCGGATTGCTGTGCAATTTTGCCCCGGTTGCTTTCAGAGAGGATGCAGAAAGCGCTACATACGCCGGATGTCGTACCGACAAGGCCGGTACTCCGGTTGATTTGCATGAATGCAAGCCTGTCAGTAACGTTGTTCTTTTTACAAGTCATAATACTATGAGGTGATAATTGATGGTACATCCCGTAAAACTGGGCCGAACTACCAGAATGAGTTTTTCCAGGATAGAGGAAGTCCTGGACATGCCCAATCTCATCGAGGTGCAGAAGAACTCCTACAAATGGTTTCTGGAGGAAGGCCTGCGCGAGGTGTTTAGAGACGTTTCCCCGATACAGGACTACACCGGGAACCTGGTCCTGGAATTTCCGGATTACAGGCTGGAGACCGAGAATCCCAAGTATACGGTCGAGGAGTGCAAGGAAAGGGATGCTACATATTCAGCTCCGCTGAAAGTAAAAGTACGCCTCATCAACAAGGAGACCGGAGAGGTCAAGGAACAGGAGATCTTCATGGGAGATTTCCCGCTGATGACCGAAAACGGTACTTTTATCTACAACGGTGCTGAAAGGGTCGTAGTAAGCCAGCTGGTCAGGTCACCCGGTCTTTATTATGCCAAAAAACTCGACAAGACCGGAAAGTCGCTCTTTTCAGCGACCATCATACCTAACCGCGGAGCATGGCTCGAGTACGAGACGGACTCCAACGACGTGATGTACGTAAGGGTCGACAGGACCAGGAAACTGCCGATCACTGTACTTGTACGCGCGCTCGGGTACGGGACCGACGCCCAGATCGTCGAACTCCTTGGCGATGACGAGAGGGTCATGGCCACTATCCAGAAGGACGGCGCGAAAACCCAGGATGAAGGTCTCATAGAAATATACAGGAGGCTCAGGCCCGGCGAACCGCCCACGGTGGAAAGCGCCACGTCGTTGCTCAGGGGCCTGTTTTTCGAGCCCAAGAGATACGACCTTGCGAAATTCGGAAGGTTCAAGTTCAACAAGAAGCTGTCGCTGGCTTCAAGGATAGCCGGCCACAGGTCCGCGGAAAGGATCGTGAGCCCGGTCACCGGCGAAATACTCGTTGAAGAGGATGAATACATCGACAGGGAAAAAGCCGAAGCGATCCAGAACTCCGGCATAAATTCCGTGTACCTCAGCGTGGAAGGCAAAAAGGTGAGGGTCATCGGGAACGGCACTGTCGATCTTAAAGCATACCTCGGTTTCGACGTCTCAGATGTCGGCATTTCGGAAAAGGTAAGGTTCAGCGTGCTCAGGGAACTCATGGAGGAGTACAGGGACAAGGATGACCTCAAGAGGGCGCTCAAAGAGAACGTGGACCTGCTTGTCCCGAAGCACATAACCGAGGAAGATATCATAGCTTCTGTCAACTACCTCGTCCACCTGAACTATGGTGTCGGCGAGGATGATGATATAGACCATCTCGGGAACAGGAGGCTCCGCTGTGTCGGAGAACTGCTGCAGAACCAGTTCAGGATAGGCCTTGCCCGGATGGAGAGGGTCGTCAGGGAAAGGATGACCATACAGGACATCGACATAGTCACGCCACAGGCGCTGATAAACATAAGGCCGGTAGTCGCAGCCATCAAGGAGTTCTTCGGCAGCAGCCAGCTGTCCCAGTTCATGGACCAGACGAACCCGCTGGCTGAGCTGACCCACAAGAGAAGGCTCAGTGCACTGGGACCCGGAGGTCTCAGCAGGGAAAGGGCGGGCTTCGAAGTCCGTGACGTGCACCATTCCCATTACGGCCGTATGTGCCCGATAGAGACGCCGGAAGGTCCCAACATCGGTCTTATCGGCTCTCTCAGCACATATGCGAGGATCAATGAGTACGGGTTCATCGAGGCTCCGTACAGGAAGATCGACAAGGCCACGGGAGTCGTCACCAACGAGATCCATTACCTCACTGCGGACGAGGAAGACAAGTTCATCATCGCCCAGGCAAACGAACCGCTCGATGGAGAAGACAGGTTCGTAAACAGGAAGGTACTGTGCAGGTACAAGGACGACATAATCGAGGTCGAGAGAGAACGCGTCGATTACATGGACGTTTCGCCGAAGCAGCTTGTTTCGGTGGCTACGGCGATGATCCCGTTCCTTGAAAACGACGACGCCAACAGGGCGCTGATGGGATCGAACATGCAGCGCCAGGCCGTACCTCTCATCAGGACCGAGGCGCCCATCATCGGGACCGGTATCGAATACAAGGCCGCGAGGGACTCGGGCGTGGTCGTCATTGCCCGTGCACCGGGCGTTGTGGAAAAGGTCTCTGCCAATGAGATCACCGTGCGCAGGAAGAACGGCCAGAAAGATGTTTATAAGCTTCTCAAATATGTAAGGTCCAACCAGGGCACCTGCATCAACCAGAGGCCGATAGTGCGGAAAGGCGACAAGATCGCAGAAGGTGACGTCATTGCCGACGGTCCTTCCACCGACCAGGGCGAGATCGCGCTCGGCAAGAACGTACTCGTAGGTTTCATGCCCTGGGAAGGCTACAACTACGAGGACGCCATCCTGATCAGCGAGAAGCTTGTTAAGGAAGACGTATTTACATCTATCCATATTGAAGAATATGAATCAGAGGCCAGGGACACCAAGCTTGGTCCTGAGGAGATCACCCGCGACATACCCAGTGTCAGCGAAGATTCGCGCAAGGACCTCGACGACAGGGGCATCATAAGGATAGGCGCCGAGGTCAGGGCAGGCGATATACTGGTCGGCAAGGTCACTCCCAAGGGAGAGACGGAACTGACCGCCGAAGAGAGGCTGCTCAGGGCGATATTCGGTGAAAAGGCAAGAGAAGTAAGGGATACATCGCTGAGAGTCCCCCACGGCGAATCGGGCATCGTTGTCGACGTCAAGGTGTTCACGAGAGAGCAGGGTGACGAACTGCCGGCAGGGGTAAACCAGATCGTAAGGGTCTATATAGCCCAGAAGAGAAAGATATCGGTCGGGGACAAGATGGCAGGAAGGCACGGGAACAAGGGCGTCATTTCGAGGATACTCCCCGAAGAGGATATGCCGTACCTGCCCGACGGCACCCCGCTTGAAATAGTACTCAACCCCCTGGGTGTTCCGTCGCGTATGAACATCGGACAGGTCCTTGAAGTGCACCTTGGCTATGCCGCCAAGGCACTCGGCTGGAAGATAGCCACGCCTGTCTTTGACGGCGCTACAGAGCAGGATATCATCGAAACACTCAGGAAAGCCGGCCTGTCGGAAGACGGGAAGACCATACTGTACGACGGGAGGACCGGAGAGCCGTTTGAAAACCGTGTATCGGTCGGATACATGTATATGCTCAAGCTGGCGCACCTGGTCGACGACAAGATCCATGCGCGTTCCACCGGACCGTACTCCCTCGTTACGCAGCAGCCGCTGGGCGGAAAGGCCCAGTTCGGCGGCCAGAGGTTCGGGGAAATGGAAGTGTGGGCCCTGGAGGCTTACGGAGCAGCATATACGCTGCAGGAGATCCTCACCGTCAAGTCGGATGACGTTGTCGGCAGGGTGAAGACCTACGAATCCATCGTCAAGGGTGAAAACGTACCTGAACCGGGCATACCGGAATCGTTCAAGGTACTGATCAAGGAACTGCAGAGCCTGTGCCTTGATGTCAAGGTCTACTCGGAAGAACGTGAAGAGATCGACATAGGCGAATCCGCCGATGAAGACACCGAGGAACTCAGCGTCAACATGGAAGGACGCGAGGATGAGGCGCCTGCAGGTGAATTGGACACGATCGGCGACGACATCATCGATGACGACCTGAGCATCGACGATTTCGATATCGGCGACATCACGACCGACGCCGACGGCCTGGACGATTCGCTTGGAGACGACATATTCTCTGAAGGCGAAGAGTTTGTCGACAACCTTGACGATGAGGAGTTTTAGGAGGGAGATCGGACATGTTTGAGATGAACAACTTTGATGCTATAAGGATAGGTTTGGCTTCTCCGGAAAAAATCAGGGAATGGTCGAGGGGCGAGGTAAAAAAGCCTGAAACGATCAACTACAGGACATTGAAGCCGGAGAGGGACGGTCTCTTCTGCGAAAGGATATTCGGGCCGACGAAGGACTGGGAATGTCACTGCGGCAAATATAAAAGGATAAGGTATAAAGGCATAGTATGCGACAGGTGCGGTGTCGAAGTCACGCGTTCCAAGGTCAGGAGGGAGCGCATGGGACATATCGAGCTGGCGGCTCCTGTTTCGCACATCTGGTATTTCAAGGGCATCCCCAGCAGGATGGGTCTCATACTCGACATGTCCCCGCGGGCGCTCGAAAAAGTGCTGTACTTCGCGGCATATGTCGTCATAGACCCTGCCCAGACGCCTCTTTCCAAGAAGCAGATACTGACCGAGAAGGAATACAGGGACAGTATCGACAAGTTCGGGTATACGTTCAGGGCAGGCATGGGCGCTGAGGCAATAAAGGAACTCCTCATGGAGATCGACCTGGATCAGCTCTCAAAGGAACTGAGGAATGAACTCGAAGATGCCACGGGCCAGAAGAGGATAAGGCTGATCAAGCGCCTTGAAGTGGTGGAAGCCTTCAGGCTTTCAGGGAACAGGCCCGAGTGGATGATACTCGACGTGATACCGGTCATCCCGCCGGAACTTCGCCCGATGGTGCAGCTGGACGGCGGCAGGTTCGCGACTTCGGACCTGAACGACCTCTACAGGCGCGTCATAAACAGGAACAACCGCCTGAAGAGGCTGCTTGACCTGGGTGCGCCGGATATAATCGTCAGGAACGAGAAGAGGATGCTCCAGGAGGCCGTGGACGCGCTCATAGACAACGGGAGGAGAGGACGTCCCGTTACCGGTCCCGGCAACAGGCCGCTCAAGTCCCTGTCCGACATGCTGAAGGGAAAACAGGGACGTTTCCGCCAGAACCTCCTCGGAAAGCGTGTCGACTATTCGGGACGTTCCGTTATCGTCGTGGGTCCTGAACTTAAGATATACCAGTGCGGTCTGCCCAAGGAGATGGCACTGGAGCTGTTCAAACCTTTCGTAATGAAAAAGCTCGTCAATGACGGACTTGCGCAAAACATCAAGAACGCGAAGAGGATGGTCGAAAGGGTAAGGCCGGAAGTATGGGATGTGCTGGAGGAAGTCATAAAGGAACATCCCGTGCTGCTCAACCGTGCACCAACGCTGCACAGGCTCGGCATACAGGCATTTGAACCGGTGCTTGTCGAAGGAAGGGCAATAAAGCTCCATCCGCTGGTATGTACCGCATACAATGCCGACTTCGACGGCGACCAGATGGCAGTCCACGTACCGCTGTCTGCAGAAGCACAGGCAGAGGCAAGGTTCCTCATGCTGTCTGCCAACAACCTGCTGGCACCGAAAGACGGAAGACCCATCACCGTGCCGACGCAGGACATGGTCCTTGGCTGCTATTACCTGACCATCGAGAAGGAAGGCGACAAGGGCGAGGGGAAAGTGTTCTCGTCCGTGGACGAGGCCATCATGGCATATGATGAGGGCGTCGTGTCCCTCCATTCAAGGATAAAGGTAAAGGTGACCAGGGAAATCGACGGCAAACCGGTTTCGAAGCTCGTCGACGCCACCGTCGGCAAGCTGATACTCAATGAAGCGATACCCCAGGATCTCGGGTTCGTCGACAGGTCCGACCCGGAACACTACTTCGATCTCGAGGTCAACAAGCTCGTCACCAAGAAAGAACTGGGCGAGATCATAGACAAGTGCATCAAGAAACACGGATTCACCAAGACCGCCATCGTACTGGACAAGATAAAGGAGCTTGGCTTCAGGTATTCGACCAGGGGTGCCATCACGATCAGCGTTTCAGACATGATCATTCCCGATGTCAAGCAGAAGTTCATCAAGGAAACCGAATCGAAGATCGAACAGATCACGAAGATGTACAAGAGGGGCCTGATCTCCGAGGACGAGAGATACACTTCGGTCGTCCAGGCGTGGACCGAAACAGGCGAAGAGCTAACGAAAGCCCTCATGGCTTCGCTGGACGAGTTCAACCCGATCTACATGATGTCCAAGTCCGGAGCCCGCGGAAACATCAGCCAGATCAAGCAGTTGTCCGGTATGAGGGGACTTATGGCGGATACGCAGGGCAAGACCCTCGAGATACCGATCAAGTCCAATTTCCGTGAAGGCCTGAGTGTTCTCGAGTACTTCGTATCTTCACACGGCGGAAGGAAAGGTCTTGCTGATACGGCTATCAGGACCGCGGACTCGGGATACCTGACGAGACGTCTTGTAGACGTGAGTCAGGATGTCATCGTGAGAGAATTGGACTGCGGCACGAGGAAGGGCATAGAAGTCGGCGATATCCTCGACGGCACCGAGGTCATCGAGGGCCTTGCCGAAAGGATCACGGGAAGGTATACCACGGATCCGATCGTGCATCCTGAGACCGGAGAGGTCATAGTGGAAGCTGATACTATGATCTCTGACGAGGCTGCCAGGAAGATAGTGAAGGCCGGCATCAAAAAGGTGAAGATCAGGTCCGTGCTCACTTGCCATTCCGAGTACGGCGTATGCTCGAAGTGCTACGGCTCCAACCTGGCAACAGGCGAGGACGTCAACGTCGGCGAAGCGGTCGGCATAATCGCGGCTCAGTCCATCGGTGAACCCGGAACGCAGCTCACCATGAGAACGTTCCACACCGGCGGTGTCGCAGGTGAAGACATCACCCAGGGCCTGCCGCGTGTAGAGGAGCTGTTCGAGGCCAGGAAACCGAAAGGTCTTGCCGTTATTTCCGAGATAAGTGGGACCGTCAGGATAAATGACGTCAAGAAGAAGAGAGAAGTGATCGTCACGGCGGACGACGGGGATTCCAGGACCTACCTGATACCTTACGGTTCAAGGATAAAGGTCAGCGACGGCGACAGGGTAGAAGCCGGCGACGAGATAACCGAAGGATCCGTCAACCCGCACGACATCCTCAAGATCAAAGGCGTCAACGCCGTCCAGCAGTATCTGCTGCAGGAAGTCCAGAGGGTTTACAGGCTCCAGGGCGTCGATATAAACGACAAGCACATAGAGATCATAATCAGGCAGATGCTCAGGAAGGTAAAGGTCGAAGACGCAGGCGACACGAACATGCTGCCGGGAGGACTGGTGGACGTGTTCGACTTCGAAGCGGAGAATGCGAAGGCAGTTGCCGAAGGGCTCAGGCCTGCTACCGGCAAACGTGCCCTGCTGGGTATCACCAAGGCTTCACTTGCAACGGAATCGTTCCTGTCGGCTGCATCTTTCCAGGAAACGACCAGGGTGCTGACGGAAGCGGCGATAAAGGGCAAGGTGGATCCGCTGGTAGGGCTCAAGGAGAACGTGATAATAGGAAAGCTTATCCCGGCAGGTACCGGAATGAGCAGGTACAAGGATATAAACATAAGCACGGTAAGCGAATGATACCGGGCAGCGGGGGGCATACCTGTATACGGCATGGCCATGCCGGGATGGTGTCCCCCGCTGTTTGAGACGTTTTTCTTGACAATGCCCAATGGCGATGATAAAATTATTCAGTGCGAATTCAGGGGGGTTTATGCCCATTTTGTCCGATTTATCGGTCTTTTTATATGGGCCGGAAAAGGATGAGAGAGGGGATAGGTGCTTGGAAGTGATCGAAGATTTAAAAAACTGCAATAAAGCCGTGGGGATCAAGCAGTCCCTGAAAGCAGTGGCAAACGGCAACGCAAAGGTCGTGTTCATTGCGAAGGATGCCGACGAAAAAATCACCGGCAGCCTCAAGGAACTGTGCAGGACCAACGGTATCCAGATAGAGTATGTAGACACGATGAAACAGCTTGGTAAGGCGGTAGGCATCGAAGTCGGTGCCTCCGCAGCATGTGTATTGCGAGAGGAGGTGTGATTTTGCCGACATTCAATCAGATGGTCAGAAAGGGCAGGGAGGTTGTCAAGTATAAGTCTTCGGCCCCGGCACTGATGAGAGGGTACAACTCGCTGAAGAAGAGGCCTGTTGAGACCAAGTCTCCCCAGAAGAGGGGCGTGTGCACCGTAGTCAGGACCGTAACACCCAAGAAGCCTAACTCAGCCCTGAGGAAGGTGGCGAGGGTCCGCCTGACCAATGGTATCGAGGTCACCGCATATATCCCCGGGATCGGCCATAACCTGCAGGAACACAGCGTTGTGCTCATCAGGGGCGGCAGGGCCAGGGATCTGCCCGGTGTCAGGTACCATATCATCAGGGGCACGCTTGATGCAGCAGGCGTTGCAAACAGGATGCAGGGCCGTTCCAAGTACGGCGCCAAGAGGCCGAAGTCGGCAGCCAAGGGCTGATGGCCGGCATCCGACGGGTCCTGAGCGCAAAGAGTGTCAGTCATATTGGATAGATAAATCCGTTCCAACGGTTTATATATTGCAATAACTGACGCACTTGACGAGAACCTTCGGGTTCCGAGTACCTCAGGAAAACGTTTTGGAAATGTTTTTTCCTGTAATCTGTAAAAGGAGGGAAGCAAAGTGCCGAGAAAAGGACATGTGCCCAAGAGGGATGTCCTGCCTGATCCTATATATAACAGCAAGGTCGTAACAAAACTGATCAACAAGATCATGCTCGACGGCAAAAAAGGAGTTGCCCAGAAGATTTGTTACGGCGCTTTCGACATTATAAAGGAGAAGACAGGGAAAGACCCGCTTGAGGTTTTCGAGCAGGCCATGAACAATGTCATGCCCGTGCTGGAAGTCAAGGCCAGGAGGGTCGGCGGTGCCACATACCAGGTACCGATCGAAGTAAGGCCTGACAGAAGGCAGGCTTTGGGGCTCAGATGGCTGGTCAATTACGCGCGTGAAAGAGGCGAAAAGACCATGAAGGAAAGACTGGCCAATGAGATCATGGACGCTGCCAATGGTCTTGGCGGTGCCTTCAAGAAAAAGGAAGACACCCACAAGATGGCAGAAGCCAACAGGGCATTTGCACATTACCGCTGGTGACATCATTGATGCTGCTTAAGTTCAGGCAGTATATAAAGCGGAAATATAAGCAAAAATTATAGAAACAGGTTATTTCTTATATCTGATGAGAACTAATCGAGAAGGAAAGGAGGCAAACATGCCCAGGCAGTTCAGTTTGGAAAATACCAGGAACATTGGTATCATGGCGCACATAGACGCAGGCAAGACGACCACCACTGAACGCATCCTGTTCTACACCGGGAAGGTGCACAGGATGGGTGAGACCCACGAAGGCGCCGCAACCATGGACTGGATGGAGCAGGAGCAGGAAAGAGGCATCACCATTACCTCTGCTGCGACTACCTGCCAGTGGAAGGGTACACGGATCAACATCATAGATACGCCGGGGCACGTTGACTTCACAGTTGAGGTCGAAAGGTCTCTGAGAGTTCTCGATGGTTCGGTAACGGTTTTCTGTGCAAAGGGCGGGGTGGAGCCGCAGTCTGAAACCGTATGGAGACAGGCGGACAAGTACCATGTCCCGCGCATTGCATATGTAAATAAAATGGACATACTGGGTGCTGATTTCTTCAATTGCGTCCAGATGATGAAGGACAGGCTGAAAGCAAACGCAGTCCCGATTCAGCTGCCTATCGGCAAGGAAGATAGTTTCAAGGGAATAATCGACCTTGTGACAATGAAGGCAATATTTTATCTTGATGACCTGGGAACGGTGCTTGATGAAGAGCCGATCCCGGAAGACATGATCGAGATCGCTGAAAAATACCGTACCGATTTACTTGAAGCTGTTGCTGAACAGGACGAGGACTTGATGGAAAAATACCTGTCAGGGGAAGAACTCACTGAGGAAGAAATACGTGCAGGGATCAGGAAAGCTACGATCGCCGTGCAGATGATCCCGGTCACATGCGGTTCGTCCTACAGGAACAAGGGAGTGCAGAAACTGCTGGATGCGGTCGTGGATTACCTGCCGTCGCCGGTGGATATCCCGCCGATAACCGGAGTTTCTCCCGATGACCCTGAAGCGGAGGTCACAAGGACCGCCGATGACGACGCGCCGCTTTCTGCGCTGGCATTCAAGGTCATGACTGATCCCTATGTCGGAAAGCTCTGCTTTTTGAGGGTATACTCAGGCCGGATGAACGCCGGATCATACGTGTATAACTCCACGAAAGGCAGGAAGGAGAGGATCGGAAGGCTGCTGCTGATGCATGCCAACCACCGGGAAGACATCGACACCGCTTATTCGGGTGATATCGTGGCAGCAGTGGGTCTCAAGGACACGTCCACAGGGGATACCCTCTGCAGCGAGGGGGCTCCCGTGATACTCGAATCGATGGATTTCCCCGAACCGGTGATCCGCGTGGCCGTGGAACCCAAGACCAAGGCAGGGCAGGAAAAAATGGCCGTCGCGCTGGCGAAGCTGGCCGAGGAGGACCCGACATTCAAGGCTTACACCGATGCTGAAACAGGTCAGACCATCATTGCGGGAATGGGCGAACTGCACCTTGAGATCATAGTCGACAGGATGCTCAGGGAATTCAAGGTAGAAGCAAATGTCGGACAGCCGCAGGTATCATACAAGGAGACCATCCGCAAGGCTGTCAGATCCGAAGGCAAATTCGTAAGGCAGTCGGGCGGCAGAGGCCAGTATGGACACGTCATCATCGAGATAGAACCGCAGGAGCCGGGAAGCGGCTACACGTTTGAGAACAAGATAGTCGGCGGGGTCATTCCGAAGGAATACATCCCGGCTATCGACGCGGGCATACAGGACGCCATGCAGAACGGTATCCTTGGCGGCTACCAGGTGCTTGACGTGAAAGTCACCCTCGTGGATGGATCATACCATGAGGTCGATTCATCCGAAATGGCTTTCAGGATAGCAGCATCGATGGCATTCAAGGACGGCTGCAGGAAAGCGGATCCCGTGCTGCTTGAACCCATTATGAAGGTCGACATCGTCGTTCCCGAGGTATACCTTGGGGATGTCATGGGCGACCTCAACTCCCGCCGTGGGAAGATAGAAGGTATAGCGGAGAGATCGGGAGCACAGGTGATAACGGCAAGGGTGCCGCTGGCCAACATGTTCGGCTATGCGACGGATCTGCGTTCGAAGACGCAGGGCAGGGGCGTCTTTACGATGCAGTTCAGCCATTATGAAGAGGTCCCGAAGAACATACAGGATTCGGTGCTGAATATAGGCTGAAATGACTCGGCATCCCGCATCGGCCGCAGGGAGACTCAATATGCCGTAAAAAACGGACAGGCCTCAAAAAATATTTGCGGCATATGAAATAAAATTATAAAATTATATAAAAACATATCAGTATCTAACTGAACAAGGGAGGAGAAAAAAATGGGCAAAGCCAAATTTGAAAGGACAAAACCCCACGTTAACATTGGAACCATCGGTCACGTCGACCATGGCAAGACAACATTGACGGCAGCCATCACAAAAGTACTGGGAATCCAGGGCAAGGCACAGTTTATGGCATATGACCAGATCGACAAGGCACCTGAGGAAAAAGCAAGAGGTATCACGATATCCACCTCACACGTCGAGTATGAAACCGAGAGAAGACACTATGCGCATGTCGACTGCCCCGGCCACGCTGACTATGTCAAGAACATGATCACCGGTGCAGCACAGATGGACGGCGCGATCCTCGTTGTTTCAGCAGCTGACGGTCCGATGCCGCAGACCAGGGAGCACATACTCCTTGCTCGTCAGGTCGGCGTTCCTTATATCGTAGTATTCCTCAACAAGTGCGATATGGTCGACGACGAAGAGCTTATCGAGCTCGTTGAGATGGAAGTGAGAGAGCTTCTCTCCCAGTACGAGTTCGACGGAGACAACATCCCGATCATCAGGGGATCTGCCCTGCAGGCTCTTGAGAGCAGCGCAACAGATCTGAGTGCTCCTGAATACAAGTGCATACTCGACCTCATGAATACTGTCGACGAGTACATCCCTGAGCCTCAGAGAGCTAAGGACAAACCGTTCCTGATGCCTGTCGAGGACGTATTCTCCATCACCGGCCGTGGTACTGTTGCTACGGGCAGGGTTGAGAGAGGTGCCGTCAAGGTCGGCGACGAAGTCGAGATCGTCGGTCTCATGGATGAGGCAAGGAAGACAGTCGTTACCGGAGTCGAGATGTTCAGGAAGCTCCTTGACGAGGCTGTTGCCGGCGACAACATCGGCTGCCTGCTCAGGGGTATCCAGAGGACCGAGGTCGAGAGAGGACAGGTCCTGGCGAAGCCTGGCTCCATCAAGCCTCATACTCACTTCAAGGGACAGGTTTACGTCCTGACCAAGGAAGAAGGCGGAAGGCATACTCCGTTCTTCAACGGCTACAGGCCTCAGTTCTACTTCAGGACCACTGACGTTACCGGTGTTGCTGAGCTTCCGGAAGGCGTCGAGATGTGCATGCCTGGCGACCATGTCGAGATCACCGTCAAGCTGATCACTCCGATAGCTCTGGAAGAAGGACTCAGGTTCGCTATCCGTGAAGGCGGCAGAACCGTTGGTTCCGGCACCATTACCGCTATCATCGAGTAATGGCGTGAAGCGACACTCGAAATCCCGGGGGACACTCCTCTAAAGCAGGCAGGCCTTCAGGGCCGAGGAATGTCCCCTATTTTTCAGGGAGACAGAAGGGACACGGTTGTGTCCCTTTTTTGTTTGGTTAAGGATGAGAGAAAAAGGGACACGTGCGTGTTTTTTTTATTGGGTTTAGGGGAATGTATCCTCTCGCTCAGAGGGACAAAAGGGACACTTCTCCAAAGCAGCAGGTATCTGCTGTTGAGGCGTGTCCCTCGTCTATATTCCGGTCGAGGGATGCCCCCTCTCGTTCAGAGAGATAAAAGGGACACTCCACCATGCGTCCCCCTGGTCTGTCTGATGAGCATTTCCCCTGTGCGGTTTTCCGTTAAGGACCTTTCTGTTGAAGGTAAGTCATCTGCAGGTTTTCACCCGTTGCATATAGTTGCTGGTGAAATATCTCCCCCCTGGTTTCCGGGAATTGTCCTCTTGTGCAGGTGCCTGTCAGATGGTAACATAATTAGGAAAGAGACACACCTCTGGTGCTGGCATTATTCCGGGAGGAGGTTTGTCATCTGATTGATTGCCGTCTTTTTTCGGAGGATCCTTGCCGACATGTTCATGCGATGGAAGCACAGGCTGGTGAAGCTTGAACCGGCCACGATAAGGGAGATCATAATGGTGCTGATAATACTGGCTATATCGATAGCGCTCAGCATACCGCAGTTTCGTGCCGACATGGAAGCCCTGCGCAGATGGGAGCAGGCCCGTGAAAGCGCAGGGGCCGGTATTGGCACGCCGGTGAACTAAAAAATCCTGGAGGTCATGAGATGGAACTGAACGATGTGAGGAAGCTCGCAAATGCCGTGAAGGAAAACATATCAAGGGTGCTGGTTGGCATTGAAGACACTGTGGACCTGGTGCTCATATCCCTGCTTTGCAGTGGACATGTACTGCTTGAGGATGTTCCCGGCGTCGGCAAAACTATGCTGGCGAAATGCCTCGCCAGGTCGCTCGAATGCGGGTACAAGAGGATACAGTTCACGCCAGACCTGCTCCCTTCGGACCTTACGGGCATCAATTACTTCGACCAGAAGAGGGGAGAATTCGTATTCAGGCCGGGTCCCCTTTTTACGAACATCGTGCTTGCAGATGAGATCAACCGTGCAACGCCCAGGACGCAGTCGAGCCTGCTCGAATGCATGGAGGAGAGGCAGGTGACCGTCGACGGCGAAACGAGGAAGCTTCACAGCCTGTTTTTCGTGATAGCGACGCAGAACCCGGTGGAGACGCGGGGAACTTTCCCGCTGCCCGAGGCACAGCTTGACAGGTTTTTCATGCGCCTCAGGATGGGATACCCTGATCCGGCAGAAGGCATGGAGATACTGATGCGGTTCAGGGACAAGGACCCGCTGGCGGAACTCGGGACCGTCGCTTCTGCAGACTCGGTCGTACAGGCGCAGAGAGCGGTGACATCGGTGAAGGTTTCGGAGGCATCGGCAAGATATATCATAGATATAATCGAGGCAACGAGGCACGACGAGAGGATCATCCTGGGAGTAAGCCCCAGGGGCAGCATAGCACTGATGAAGGCGGCGCAGGTCAGGGCGGTGATGGAAGGGCGCGATTTCATAACGCCGGACGATGTAAAGAAGATGGCCGTGCCGGTACTGGCCCACCGTATAATCCTGAAAGGCCATGCCGTTTTCAGCGGCACTGAAAATGCGGAGGAAACCATCCGTGACTTACTGAACAGGGTACCTGCGCCGACGGAGGAAATCTGATGGATGTAATTGCTCTGTTGTTGATCCTTTTCCTGGTATTGTGGCTCCAGATGCACATACTGTGCAAGTTTGCGTTCAGCAGGCTTGAATACAGGTGTGAGTTCAGCGTTTCCGAAGCGCACGAGGGCGACACCATAATGCTGGTGGAGACTGTCTATAACGGGAAACTGCTGCCGGTGCCCTGGCTGAGGGTGGACATCCACACGTCCAGGTGGCTGGAATTCGCAGGCACCTGCTCCGTGATCGCCCAGGAAAACAGGCATGTGACCAGCAGCTTCGTATTGAGGAGCTATCAGAAAATCACGCGCAAATGGAAGCTCAAATGCCTCAAAAGAGGTGTTTTCCGGACGGAAAACGTGACGCTCGTCAGCGGCGATCTGTTGAATTTCTGCAATGTTTCCACGGCAGTACCAGTCAATGTCACTCTTACGGTATTTCCGCAGATAGTCGACCTGGAAGAACTGTTTGTCCCGGCAAGCCTGCAGCAAAGCGACAGGGTCGTGAACAGGTGGATCATTGATGACCCGTTCCTCGTAGCGGGAGTGAGAGATTATGCTGCCGGGGACCCGTTCAACCGGATACACTGGCCTGCTACTGCAAAAAGCGGAAGCCTGATGGTCAGAAAAAACGAATTTACTTCGCAACAGAACCTGACCGTTATACTGAACATGCAATCCAATTATTACGAACTTTTCGACACGATAAACAAACCGATGGCGGAACTTGGCATCAAGGTCGCCGCCACGCTGTTCGACCGGGCGTTGAGGGAGGGGACTCCTGTCAGGTTCATGACCAACGGGTGTGTCGAACCGGACGCGAAACAGCCGATAGTGACCGGCGAAGCTGCGGACAGGGATCACATAACTTCGCTCCTGAGGATCCTGGCCGGGCTGCGTATGAAAACCGTAAAGGACTTCAGGGTGCTCCTGGAAGACGTGTGGCAGGACATATCGAATTCAGAGGTCGTTATCATCACGGCCTATCTTACCGTGGAAATAAGCCGGATGGCTGACCGGATCGCATCCGAGGGCAACAATGTGAGCATCGTTTTGCTCGATACGGTATATGAAAAAGGTTCAGGACCGAAGCACGCGGATATGTATGTTTTGTCCGACAGCATGAGGAAGGAGGCCGGGAAACTGGCATAGCACGGCCGAAGCCGCCGGAACAGGCACGGTGGTGGTCCAGGGGAGGGTATCCGCACACTACGGAGATGGTCCCGGATGCCGCATGCGGAGGCCACCGCACCACAGTCCTGGCCGATCGTATGATGGTGCCTGGTCTGTCGGCAAGCCACAGCCGCGGCCGCTGGCGCACCACAGC
>DGEQ01000140.1:30878-31249 GCA_002386045.1 Hungateiclostridiaceae bacterium UBA3922
AATATCCGGGAAATATCAATTTTGTGTGCAGTTTTTACACTTTTAGGCAGGTAAAAAGAGAAAATGCCGTTTAGCACCATAAAATGGTTGACATAATGCTATATTATGGTATAGTTAGTGCACAAAAGCTGAAAAAATACACAGCGCGTGCCCTAAAAGTGAAAAAACGTCACAAAATCGCCGGGGATTTTAGCAGGAGGTATTCCTGGCTGCCCAGAAACAGAAAAACGTACGATCCATATCAAGGTGATTTGCGCAAAAGTGGCGATGTATGGCAGGGCGAGTGGATAAAGCCGGAGAAAACAGAGCCGTGTAGCTCAAATCTGTGGAAGCCAGATCTGTGGAAGTCAGAGCCGGGGAGCGTAAGTCTG
>DGEQ01000140.1:31507-32630 GCA_002386045.1 Hungateiclostridiaceae bacterium UBA3922
GGACAGGCCGGGGCGGAGAACGGGCAGGGGCGCCAGAACGACTATACTGCGCCTGTTGTCACAGCTTGCCGTCAACATATACATCTATGCCCTTGTTGCCACTGTACGGACGATCCTCTACCATGATGACGGTGGTATCGTTGCCGTACTGGTGTATACCTGCGGTGCTGTCATGGCTTGCCTGTCGTCGCGCCTGCTGGCAGACAGACCGCTGCGCGTTGCCGGGAAACTGTCCGATACCAGGCTGTTCCGATTTATCGCATATGTTTTGGGGACCAGGCAGTTGTACCGCGCAATAGCATATATTGTTTCATGGCTCGGCATCATCGTGCCTGCGGCACTGCCGTTCATCATATTCAGGGATGCCCACGGACTGAGGCCGTTGTTCGAATCCGCGGCGGCGTGCTGTGCGTATATCGTTTCACTTAAGCTTGCCCGGAAGGCACCGGCCAGGATAATAGGCAGCGGTGGTTTCTTCACCGGGCTGATAATCCTTGTGGTATGCCTTGAACTGCATCTTGTGACAGATGCCGTCGATCACCTGCGCCCTTGGCTTTTCGGCGCACTGCACTTCCTGATTTTCACGTACCTGGTTGTCAGGAACCAGCACGACATCGATGAAAACATATATAACAAGAAATTCGTGGAGAAATCTCTCCTCCCGAAGGATCTCAGGCGTGTCAACGCCGTTTCAGCGACTTTCGTGTTCCTTTTGGTTTTGCTGTTGTCGAATCTCAAAACAGTGGTTGCCAGGGTGCTTTCCCTGGCCGGGGACCTTGTGAGTATAATTTTTAACGCTATTTTGCGGATAATTGAAAAAATCGGGCCGGATGCGGCGGAGCCAGAAAGCATCGAAATCCCGGGGGATCTGCTGGAGCAAGGGATGGAGCAGGCGCCGCCGTCGCCGCACATGAACCTGTTTATAAACATAGTGCAGTACTTTATCGTGCTCTACCTGGCATACAAACTGGTTTTGCTGTTCATTTCGAAAATCCCGTCGATCGTCTCGGCGCTTTCCGGACTGTTAAGAAGGCTGTTCGGAGTTAAAACGGAAGAGGCGTGCGATGAGGAATCAGATTTCATCGACATATCTGAGATCGTCCTTCCCGAAAGGGCAGAGAAG
>DGEQ01000140.1:32872-36758 GCA_002386045.1 Hungateiclostridiaceae bacterium UBA3922
GATAACGGATCCTGCGGAAAGGATCAGGTACATGTACGGCCTTATCCTGGATATGCTTCCCCAGCGTGGCATCAGCCCGCTTCCGAGCGACACCACTGCGGAGATACTTGCAAAGGCCGGGGAAACCGACGGGTTGCCTCCGTTCACCGCGATATATGAACAGGTGCGCTATGGTGGGATGGTTCCGGACCAGGAGACGCTGGAAACGGCCGAACAGCATTACGCAAAGGCATCCGATGCGATAAAGGACAAATCCGGGTGACAGCTGGAAACGGCTGATCAGCGCCACGCAAAGATATCGCAAATCCGGGTGACAGTTGGGAACAGTTGAACAGCACTGCGCAAGGGCATCCCGGGCGACAAAAGGCAGATCCGCGTGAAGGCAGTACCGGTGAAACCTTCGGGACGATGCGGGGCCGGATACATTTGTCTTGTTAAGTTTGACTGCCATGCCATATAAAACAATTGAAAATACAGCTTGTACAGGATATAATAAAGACCATTGCAAATTGTTTGTTTAGTAAGGGGATGGTCAAATGCCTGGATCAGGAAAGATGATCAAGAAGAGGATACTGCCGATGCTGCCGCTCAGAGGCCTGACAGTGTTTCCTCACATGATCCTGACCTTCGACGTCGGAAGGGAAAAGTCCATCAACGCCCTGGATGAGGCTATGATGAACAATCAGCTGATTTTCCTGACGACCCAGAAGGATGCGAAGAATGATTCGCCCGACGTGGATGATATATATAATGTAGGAACTATTTCCAGGGTAAAGCAGCTCCTGAGGCTTCCCGGCAATACGATCAGGGTGCTGGTGGAGGGGCTGAACAGGGCCGAGGCAAGAAAATACATCCAGACCGAGCCGTTCTTCATAGTCGAGGTCGCAGAAAGGCTGATTCCGGCCAGAAAGAAAAAAAGTATCGTGGACGAAGCGCTGAAGCGGAAAGTCCTGAGCACTTTCGAGGAATATGCGAAGCTGAGCGGGAAAATAACGCCCGAAACGGTCGCCAACGTGTCAGCCATCGATGAGATCGGACAGCTTTCGGACATCATCGCATCGCACATGCACCTGCGGATCGAGCAGAAGCAGATGATACTCAACGAATTCGATCCGGAGAAAAGGATGGAAAAGCTGCTGGAACTGCTGATGAGCGAGATAGAGATACTCGAGGTAGAAAAGGATATCAGTATCCGCGTACGCAAGCAGATAGACAAGATGCAGCGCGAGTATTACCTCAGGGAACAGATCAAGGCGATACAGTCCGAGCTTGGGGATAAGGACGGCATCGCCGGCGAAGTGGAGGAATACAGGAAGCGGCTCGGGACGATGAAACTCCCGGAAGAGGTAGAGAAGAAGGTCCTGAAGGAACTCGACCGACTGCAGAAAATGCAGGCCGGTTCTGCCGAAAGCTCGGTCATCAGGACTTACCTTGACTGGATCTTCGATCTTCCGTGGGGAAAGAAAACGAAAGCGATGATAGACCTGAAGAAAGCCGGGAAGATACTCGAGGAGGACCATTACGGCCTTGAGAAGGTCAAGGAAAGGATCCTTGAATACCTCGCGGTGCTGAAACTGACAAACAACCTGAAAGGCCCGATACTGTGCCTCGTGGGACCTCCAGGCGTCGGTAAGACATCGATTGCCAGGTCGATAGCTCGGGCGCTCAACAGGAACTATGTCAGGATGTCACTCGGCGGCCTAAGGGATGAAGCGGAGATCAGGGGCCACAGGAGGACTTATGTCGGTGCTATGCCCGGCAGGATAATAAACGCGCTCAGGCAGGCTGGGTCTCTCAACCCGCTGATACTGCTTGACGAGATAGACAAGATGAGCAGCGACTTCAGGGGCGACCCGGCGTCGGCGATGCTGGAGGTGCTGGACAGCGAGCAGAACTTCGCCTTCAGGGACCACTACCTGGAACTGCCCGTGGACCTTTCCGATGTTATGTTCATTACCACAGCCAACACGCTTGACACGATCCCGCGTCCGCTGCTGGACAGGATGGAAGTGATCACGATATCGGGCTACACCGAGGAGGAGAAGGTCGAAATAGCGCGTCGGCATCTTCTGGGCAAGCAGTTGAAAGCCCACGGACTACAGAAGAGGAACCTGAGGATCACTGAAGAGGCCATCAGGAGCATAATCAACTATTACACCAGGGAGGCCGGAGTCAGGAACCTGGAAAGGGAGATAGCCAATATCTGCAGGAAAACGGCTAAACTGCTCGTTTCAGAAAACAGGAAATCAGTGACTGTCACTGCGTCCAATATCGGGAAATACCTCGTGACCCGGAGGTTCAGGTACGATAAGGCCAATGAGAAGGATGAGGTCGGTGTTGCCACCGGGCTGGCATGGACGCCTGTGGGCGGGGACACACTGGCAATAGAGGTCTCGATCATGGACGGAAGCGGCAAGCTTGAACTGACAGGACAACTGGGAGACGTGATGAAGGAGTCTGCGATGGCAGCGGTGAGCTTCATACGCTCCAGGACGGACCTGCTTGGCATAGACAGGGAGTTCTACAAGAAATATGATATTCACATCCATGTGCCTGAAGGCGCCACACCGAAGGACGGGCCTTCGGCAGGCATAACGCTGGCAACGGCGATGGTGTCCGCCCTTACCGGAAGGGCAGTGAAGAAAAACGTGGCGATGACCGGCGAGATAACGCTCAGGGGCCGCGTGCTGCCGATAGGCGGTGTGAAGGAAAAAGTGCTTGCCGCACACAGGGCAGGTATCGATACCGTGATATTGCCTGCAGAAAACAGGAAGGACATCGACGACATACCTGGCAACGTGAGGTCAAGGCTCAAGTTCGTCTTCGTGGAGAAGATGGATACGGTCCTGAATACGGCGCTTGCCGCCGAAACGAGCCGCAGGGAGGCCAGACACGATGAAGATGACCAGGAACCGGTGTTGCTCGCGCAGGAAGGCAACATTGCTGATGAAAGCAGCAGTGCACACCGGATGTGATCTGGCGGGATTTGTAATGGACGTTTCTGCAACAGCAGAAACGTCCATTTTTAGTGCAGTGCTGCTAAAGAATATAGAGGAAATGAAGGAATTCTGGTATTTAATATCGAATTATGTAAGGAATGTTATCTACGTACAAGGTTTTCAGACCTGGACCAGGAGGATAGCGATGTCTGATTACTACATGGTTGCTGTCATAGGCGCGGTGGCGGTCAGCGGCATAATAATGCTGATAGTATTCCACCGCCTGGAGGTGCTTAGTTTCAGGACTGTCGCCTCCATCACCCTGGCTTCCCTGATAACGGCATTGATCATGCCGGCCATATACAGTGGCCTTGCCGGCAGTGAGCCCGACAAGGCTGACGCAACGGTCATCATAATGATAACGGTGGCCGCGCTCATCGCCTATGTGGTCATAGTACTGATACTGAGCATCCTGATTTCGGTCATCGTTCCAAAGATAAAACCCCGGAACAGGGACAGGAAAACTTCAAAGACCGGAGCCCCGGGATCGAAATCCGACGATGGCGCGCGCGGGAAGACCATACTGGAGCAGGTAGGCGCTTTGTACTTCGGTGACAGCGCAGATAGGAGCGAGGAAACGCAGGCGGAAGCCGCAGTGGGCCAGGTGGAAGCTGCAGCAGGACAGGCGGAGGCCGCAGCGGGACAGGCGGAAACCACAGCGGGCCAGGTGGAAGCTGCAGCAGGACAGGTGGAGGCCGTAGCGGGACAGGCGGAAACCACAGCGGACCAGGCGGAAGCCGCAGCGGGACAGGCGGAAACCACAGCGGACCAGGCGGAAGCCGCGGCAGGCCAGACGGAAGCCGCAGCAGGACAGGCGAAAACTGCGGAAGGCACTGCGGCTTCGGCTTCGGATACCCTGGAACAGCCGGTATCTGAGGCGGATGAGC
>DGEQ01000051.1:0-2892 GCA_002386045.1 Hungateiclostridiaceae bacterium UBA3922
TATATCACTGACAGGTCGTGGAGCTTGTCCTTCAGCAGCGAACCTTCTTCGGCATCCTGCGCAGCTTCAAGCAGAGCCTCCGGCGCTATGTCATACCTTTTGAATTCCGTTATGGCATCCGACAGGGACTCGATGAACCCTTTCCTGAGCGCAGCCTTTGAAAACACTTTAAGATCGCTGCTGAGCCTGTCAAGTATCCTGAACAGCAGCATGCTCTTGCCGGCAGGATCGAGGTGCCGGCGGGTGATGCCGCCAACCTCGCTGAAAACCCTGTAGGCCAGTCTCCGGAAGCTCAGCACCTCCGCCATGTATATCCCTGAAGCTCCGGTGATCCTTGCAAGGTTTTTCTCAGCCTGGAGAGAGAACTGCTCCGGAACGATCAAAAGCAGCTTCCGGCCGCCTGTTCCCGTGATGCCGTCACCGCTTATATTTTCCCTTATCTCGTTATAGCAGAAGCTGGACTTGCCGCTCCCTGCCCTGCCGTAGACTATCCTGAGCCCCATACTTACCTCCGCCGGAAAACCACGGGCGATTTGCCAGCAAACGCCTCATGCTATACTAAACTAATATGCGTCATATAGACGTCCCGAAATAACGATTATGTGAATGCACCGGTTTGTGGATATGCCAATTATATAAATCCCCCGCTGTAGGCGTACCAATTGTGCCTCACAGCCCCGGTCAATATACCCTGCCTGTATGACAGCTGGGTCCTGTTCCGTTATCAATCTGTAATTAACCCGTATATGACAATAAACCCGGCACTGGCAGTCAGCCTGGCCAGGTTGATGTCCTCCGGCTAATATAATTCTATAGCATCGATTTTCAACGCCGAAGCACTTCCGGTAACTTCCCGTGCATATTCCTCCAGTTCGCGCAGGTCCCCGGGGGACACACCGCCGTCTGTCAAGATCGCTGAAAATCCATTCCCGTCATATATGTAATGTTCCTTTCGGACATCTGTGCCAACTCCCGTGATATCCGTCACCCTGATACGGTCCCCGGCCGCCTCCATGGCGATGTCATGCCCGGCGTCGGCATCAAGCCCGGTCAGCACCATGTTTACGCAGACCGGTTGCATGTCCTCCGACTCATCTTGTCTGAGCAGGAACTCGAACAGGTATATGCCATCTTCCATCGCCGTTCTTTCCGCGGTCCGGGCCGGATTGCCGTCACTTCCGCTCTCTGCACCTGTGTCTCCTGCATTCCCGATGCCTGCGTCCATACTGCCTGTATCGCTGCTTCCTGCACCGTCTGTCCCCCTGTTCCCGGTATACCTGCTTATTATATACAGGCGGTAGCGGTCCTCGAAATATTCCATGGCTATTATGTTTTCCGCATCCAGACCAGGAAAATCGAAAGGAGCTTCTGAAATGACCGCTAAAGAGTCATCTTTTATTTCTGCCTCCTTAAGTTTATAGCCTGCTGCCTCCGATACATACTCGATGAAAAGGACCCTGTCTCCTCCGGCGAAACATGCCTGTTCGATGCGGTCATCCCCGTCCCGGACCTCGTATACGGGTTCATCGAAACCGGCGGCATTACCCGGATCTCCCGTGGCAACGCCGGAGACCCTAAGGTGCGGAGGAAGCAGCTTTTCGGCAAAATGCTGCGTAAAGTAGTAAATTATGCGTGTCCCGTCGCGTGAAACGTCGTAAAGCCTACCGACAGGCCTGATAAACAGGCATCTGCCTTCCCTTGCGTCAAATGCCTGGTATATGTCTGCAGACGGATTCAGGTGGCTTATGGCCATTATGGTCCTGTCCGATATCCAGTAAACTTTCATCAGTTGATCCATTGTTCCCTCAAGCGCAAGCTCTGTCTTCCTCCCGGAAGCCATTTCATAAATGCCGATCTTCTCCGCGGTCTGAAATGCGTCCTCTGACCTGAAGGAATACAGGTAGGCTGCAGCAGTCCTGTCAGGCGACAGGCCAAGGAAATGTTTCGCCCCGGCAACCTCGTCTATTTCGCTGACCGACCCGTTTTTTGCATCATATACATACAGCCTGCCGCCAGACGTGAATACCGCTCCGCCGCATCCCTCTATATTACTGAGCGGAAGGCAGGCCTGCGGGAGTGTACCGTCTTTGCTGCCAACCATATCCGTGCATGCTGTCATCAGCAGCATGAAAACCAATGCCGGCAGCATCGGGATTATGATAGTCCTTTTGTGCAAAAGCCCGCGCATTGTCTCATACACCTCTTAAAAACAAACATGTCGGCAGCCTGTTGCTTAAAATCCGGTAAAATCGCCAGGATGATGTGCCTGTCAGAAAGAATATACCGCCATTGAAGCATTCGCTGTCGATACATTCTGTTCAATATTAAATTCTAACATATGGCTGTGTGGTTAACAATCGACAATTTCGCATGCCCGGGAACCGTATCATTTTATCACTATGTCACACTTCGACGCTATCCTGAATTCTTCGAAATACCTGTTCTCCTTCGGGACCCATTCCTCCATGAACCTTCGGTGCATGACAGGCCCGTTCCTTTCAAGGATCCGGCGGCTCTGCTCTTCCGGGTCCACTGCAAGGAAGACGCTGAGATCATAATGCTCCGACAGGGTCGGGTGCATGCTGTAAGACCCTTCAACTATGTTGAGTTTTTTGGGCCTGACGCGGACTGTCCGCTCCATGGCCTGCATGGAACAATTATATACGCGGTATTCGAACTCGCCGCCGCTTTCGATCCCTTGTATCACCTCGTCCCTGAACCTGGCATAGTCCACGTTGCCTCCGGTCTCATTCAGACGCTCTTCTGTCCTCAGTTCCGGTGTCAGGAAAAAGTGGTCCATGTGGAACACGTTACAGTCGTAGACCTGTTCCAGCAACGCCGCAAGAGATGTCTTGCCAGCGCAGCAGTTGCCTTCTATGGCCACGGTTACGT
>DGEQ01000051.1:3024-3313 GCA_002386045.1 Hungateiclostridiaceae bacterium UBA3922
TCCTCGAAAAGCGGCACGGCGGCATGAGCGCCTTTGCTCCCGGCGCTCATGCCGTATACGTCTGCGCCCTCCGCATCGCAGCCGGTGACTGCCTCACCATGGCCGGCGCCTGTATCACCGCACACAGTCCCAATGCCCGTGCCCGCCGCGCCGCGCTCATCTCCTGTTCCTGCGTGCGCCTTGCTATTCAATGTTTCCATGCACGCCCCGTTCCAGGGCAGTTCGCTGTCCCTGCCTGTCACTGATGCGTATTCATCCCTGAGCCGGGCCCTGTCTCTTATACACATCT
>DGEQ01000020.1 GCA_002386045.1 Hungateiclostridiaceae bacterium UBA3922
CGCCCGTATTACATGATAACGGTCGGGCTGGACCTGGACAGCGGAAGGGAAGACGTGAAGGTGTACCTGGGGAATTCCGGCGCGATGTACGTATCCCCGGAACACCTGTATGCGGCGGTGTCGGCTTACGAATACAACGTACTGAAGAGCAGGATAAACGGATACCCGGTCTATGATTACCTGACCACTGTCTACAGGTTTGGCCTGGATGACGGCAGGATAGTGTATGAAGCCAAAGGAAGGGTCCCCGGCGAGATACTGAACCAGTTTTCGATGGATGAGTATGACGGGATCTTCAGGATCGCCACCACAACGAGAGTGGCCGGAACAACGGCCAACAACGTGTACACGCTGGATAAGGATCTGAAGATCACAGGCAGGCTGGAAGGCATAGCAGAGGGCGAGAGGATATACAGTACGCGATTTGCCGGAGATCGGATATACATGGTGACATTCAGGCAGGTCGACCCGTTCTTCGTGATAGATGCGTCGGATCCTGGGAAGCCGGCTGTGCTTGGATACCTGAAGATACCCGGGTTCAGCACCTATATGCATATACTGGACAGGGACCACGTCCTGGGGTTCGGGTATGAAACAGAGGAAATATCACAATGGGGTTTCGATACGACCGGATTCAAGATCTCGCTTTTCGACGTGTCGGATGTTTCAAACCCGGTAGAGGCAAAAAAGGAAGTGATCGGCAAAGAGGCCGGTTCTCCGTTGGCAAACGACCATAAAGCGCTGATGATATCTCTGGACAAGGGGATAATGGGTTTCCCGGTCTATTACATGGACTCCCATTCGGAATATTTCGTCGGATACTACCTGTACAACATATCGGCCGGCGATTTCTCATACAAGGGCCGTATAACGCATGTGCCTGACGGAACGCCGGTGTATGAGGTCAGGGGAGAGTATTTCATCCTGAGGGGATTCTACATCGGGAACAACCTGTATACCATTTCCGGCAGCCAGTTGCAGGTACATGACCTTGCCACGCTGGCCAAAAAGGGAAGCCTAAGCTTCGGGCAGTAACTGCGCTGTTTTACACACCGGTTTGATTGAGCATAATGTTAGTGATAGTATTATAACTGTAAGCGGTTACCATGTCCGGTGTGCCGGGACATGTGGCAAGTACATATGCAGGGGAGATGAAAACATGTCCGGTGTGGAAGTTCTGCGAAAATGGATCGGGCAGTGCGGCAACATCGTCTTCTTCGGAGGAGCCGGGGTGTCCACGGAAAGCGGGATACCGGATTTCCGCAGTGTCGACGGGCTGTACAACCAGAAATACAGGTATCCTCCCGAGACTATCCTGAGCTATTCCTTTTTTGTAAGGAACCAGGAAGAGTTTTACGAGTTCTACCGGGACAAGATGCTGTTTCTTGATGCGGAACCAAACATCACCCATATAAAGCTGGCACAGCTCGAAGCCGAGGGCAAGCTGAAGGCAGTCATAACGCAGAATATCGACGGGCTGCATCAGAAGGCCGGGAGCAAAAAGGTACTCGAACTCCACGGCTCTGTACTGAGGAATTTCTGCGTGAGGTGCGGCAAGTCATACGGTGTCGAAACGGTGATCGAAGCTAAAGGGGTGCCCAGGTGCAGCTGCGGCGGCGTGATAAAGCCCGATGTCGTCCTGTACGAGGAAGGTCTCGACCAGGATGTGCTCAGTGAATCCGTCCGCTACATCAGTGAGGCCGAGATGCTCATAGTGGGCGGGACGTCGCTTTCAGTCTATCCAGCCGCCGGGCTTATCAGGTATTATAAGGGAGACAGGCTTGTCCTTATAAACAGGTCCCCCACGCCGTACGACAGGTACGCAAACCTGTTGCTGCAGTGCGGCCTCGGGGAAGTGTTCTCGAAACTGTAAGGCTTGCCGACTGCAGGATTTATGGCCTGCTCGAACATGTCATGACATGGATCGGATATCACGGACGGGGTGAAGGATGTACGACATAATCATCGTCGGAGGCGGACCCGCCGGTTCGACACTGGCCAGGCTGGTCGGAGACAGGTTCAGGGTGCTGCTGCTGGAAAAGCGTTCATTTACCGAAGATATGGGTTTTATCGGGCAGAAATGCTGCGGAGGCCTGCTGGACCCAGATGCACAGCGGATGCTGGCCAGGTTCGGCATCGGCATACCGAAAGACGTGCTGATGAGCCCACAGTTGTTCGCAGTCCGCACGATCGATATAAAAAACAGGATCGAGCGTTACTACCAGCGGCATTATATCAATATCGACCGCAACGCGTTCGACAGGTGGCTGGTATCGATCGTCCCGCCTGGCGTTACGGTGATTGATGGCTGCATATACAGGTCGTGTGAAGATAAGGACGGGTATATTTCGGTCAGGTTCAGCCAGGACGGGAGGGAATACGAAGAGAAGGCGAAACTGCTGGTAGGCGCCGACGGCGCATTTTCCGGTATCAGGCGACAGTGTTTCGGGCACCTTCCGTCGCCGAAGCTTTATATATGCATCCAGGAGTGGTACAGGGCGGGCGGCGGCAGCCGGAACTATTACGGCGCCATTTTCGATGATGACATAACGGATTTTTACTCATGGACCATACCGAAAGAAGACAGGATAATACTCGGCTCTGCCCTGGCGCCGGGCAGCGATGCGTTGCGAAAATTTGGGGAACTGAAAAGCAGGCTCCGGGATCACGGGTTCGATTTCGGCGCGCCCATGACGAGGCACGGCGCATACCTCTGCAGGCCGCTCAGTACCGGCCAGGTCTGCGAGGGCAGCAGAAGGATCGCGCTGGTGGGAGAGGCTGCCGGGTTCATCAGCCCAAGTTCGGCCGAAGGCATCAGCTATGCTTTCAGGAGCGCCCTTGCACTGGCGCGGGCACTGGAGGACGGCATCGATGACTGCATGGCCAGGTACCGGAAAAACCTGCAGACGCTGAAGCGAAATATACTGCTCAAAAACCTGAAATGCCCGGCAATGTATAACAGGAGCCTCAGAAAGCTTGCCATGAGATCCGGGCTGCTGTCCATCGACGTGGTAGAGTGACCGGCATCATCCATTCGATGCCAGGAGGGCTTCTTCGATCATCTTTTTTTCCCGTTCAACAAGGGCTTCTATATTTGCTCTCACGGCGGCTTCTGCTTTTTTATGCCGATGTATCAGCTGGATGCCGTATTCATTGCGGCCGAACAGCCGGGCACACCTGACGACTGCGCCCTCGATATCCAGTTCTATATCGCCTGCGCAGATCCTGATACCGATATGGTCCTGGACATTGAACTCGCTTTCGGTGTAAATGCGTATCCCGTTCTGGCTTATATCCTTGACCCGTGCCGGGATCTCACACTCGCGTCCATTCACATGGCTGATGCTGCCGAGCAGTGAGACCGGGTACCTCGGGCTTTTTCTCCTTTCGGCGATTATGGACGGCGTTATGTCCGGCGATATGGTGATGTCGCTTTCTTTTCTTGACAGGATGAACCCGCCGCAAATATCGGATGTATCGCTGGCCATCAGGCTGAATATTATCGGGTCGCCCTTGTATATCTCCATGTATTTGCCGATGGGTCCCGTGAGCCTGATGGTGAAGAAATTTTCAAGATCCCCGCTGACCAGCGAGCAGGTGACCGGCCTGTCCAGTGAGAAATGCCGCAATGCAATGAGCGATCCCGGATCAGAAGGGTTCATATGGACCTCCAGCACTAGTGATTTCCAAAAGTGATCCATCTATACTAAAGTATAATATTTCAGCCTGCCGTAATCAATTTCTTGTGATGAAACGGGTTTATTGCGCATGCCGTATTACTTGAAACTTAGCCGAAAGCCCACGACTTTAGTCGTTGGGATGAAGGCTTATTAGATACTTGACACCTATCTAA
>DGEQ01000141.1:0-281 GCA_002386045.1 Hungateiclostridiaceae bacterium UBA3922
ATGCAGTTGATATTCAGTTCCTTCATAAGGAGCAGATCCTGCCTGAGTTCCTCGTCCGTCTGGCACCAGCCGTTGTACTTGCTGGTGTCGTGGTGGTTCACCCCGTGCAGTTTGACAGGCACGCCGTTTATCAGCAGTTCGTATTTATCAGATACCTCTATTTTCCGGAGACCGCACCGGAACGGGATGACCTCGCCGTCCTTTTCGATGATGACGTCATACAGAAAGGGCTTTTCAGCATTCCACAGGACAGGGTTTTCCGGCCTGAAGGAGGCAAAGCC
>DGEQ01000141.1:446-2529 GCA_002386045.1 Hungateiclostridiaceae bacterium UBA3922
ACATCCCTGAAAATGCCATTGTGCCTGAAATGGTCCTGGTCTTCCAGGTAGCTCCCGACGCACCATTTCAGGACTTTTACCACGACCCTGTTTTTCCCTTCCCTCACAGCGTCCGTTATATCGAACTCGGCAAAGAGATGGCTGCCCTGCGTAAAGCCGATATAACGGTCGTTCACGTACAGGAAGGCGCATGACGACACTCCTTCGAAAACGATGTACACCCTGCCCCATTTTTTCTCAATATCCAGATCGCGCGCGTAAACGCCGCACGGGTTGTCATCGGGCACATAGGGAGGATCCACCGGGAACGGATAATTTATGTTGGTATAGTTGGGATTCTCGTATCCAAGTATCTGCCAGCACGAAGGGACCCGGATCCTGTCCCATTTCTCTATCCGGGAAGGGACCTCCGGCACGTCTATATCCCTGCTGAAATAGCAGAAATCCCATTCACCGTTGAGCAATATGTACTCTGATATCCCCCGCGGGATATAGTAACTTCTTGGTGATTCACGGTTCTCGCTGGTTTTGAGTATGTTTTCGTATATTCTCACAGGCATCGACCTTTCCATTGTGTATTCATCTTTATTTTACTAAACATACGGCTATATTTACATACCTGCCTGAAATAAACTACCCCACAGCAGGCAGGAATTGCTTCTGCACCTTCTGCGGGGTTTCGCTGCGGATTTCAGCATGCCGTCAGTGTATATTGTAACTGTCAAGCATCATCAGTATTTCCTCCGCGACCTTCCTTCGCGTCCTGCGCGTATCCATCGCCTTTTTCTCGATGTACCTGTGCGCTTCGGGTTCTGTCAGGGACATCTTCGAAATGAGGACGCACTTGGCCCTGTCGATGATCCGTATATCTTCGATTTTTTGCTGCAGTTTCGTGTTCTCGTTATGTATAGCCTTGATTTTCTTGTGTGCAGCAATGGCCAGTTTCAGGGCATTCCAGAAAAGAGTCCGGCTTATGGGCTTTGCCATCGTGATAACGCCATAATCTTCGACTCGCTCTGAAATCTGATCGTACAGTTCGGCTTTTACTATCAGGACAACCACGCCGATCCCGTTTGAGGCGATATTCAGCGCAAGGTCATCTCCAAACTCATCGGGCAGGGGAGTGTTGATGATATAAAGGTCAAATTCCTTTTCAATCAGCATTCTTCTGACTTCCCCGCCGTTGGACAAGGTGGTGACATCTGTCACTGATGTCTGTGCCAGCATCTCAGCCAAACTGTCCGCAACATTTTTAGAATACGATACAATAAGTGCACTGTCCATTGCGTCCCACCTTACCTAAAAACTGTCAACGGGGTCACTTTTCAGATAACCTTGAAGTAATTCTCCAGGAAAAATGCCCTCTTGTCGGCAGTCCGCCTGTATGTCTGCAATTCAACGTTTTTGAGGCGTATGAAGCTCTCAACGACCTCTTCGCCAAGTGTATTTTTCAGAAAATCAGACTTTTCGGCAAGCTTCAGCGCGTGCCCGAGATTCTCGGGAAGCCTCGGCAATGTACCGATCACGCTTTCATCAGCATTGTAGAGGTCTACATTTATGCTTTCGGGCAGCGACAGCCCATTTTCAATTCCGTAAAATCCCGCGGCGATTATCAGCGCGAAAGCGAGATACGGATTCGTCGCAGGATCAGGAGATCTGAGTTCCATTCGCATCCTCTCGGTGCTGTCGGCGGGGATGCGTATAAGCTGCGAGCGGTTTCCGTGCGACCAGGAAACGTATTTCGGTGCTTCGCACACGCCAAGGCGCTCATAGGAGTTGGGAACAGGATTCAGAAACGCGGTTATTTCGGATATTTTCTTGAGCACGCCGGCCACAAAGGCCCGGGCTGTCTTTGAATTATCGCTGTCATCCAGCCTGAACACGTTCTGTCCGTTCTGCATGAGGGACAGGTTCACATGCAGCCCGCTCCCGCTCTTATCAGGCAGCGGTTTGGGAGAAAAGGATGCAAACAGGCCATTCCTTGCCGCGATACTCTTTACTACCTGTTTGAAGGTAATGAAGTTGTCCGCGCTGGTGACAGCGTCGGAAAACTTGAAATCTACCTCGTTCTGGCCGGGTCCCC
>DGEQ01000141.1:2790-2965 GCA_002386045.1 Hungateiclostridiaceae bacterium UBA3922
GGTGGTGGGTTCACCGTTCTCATCGGTCAGGAAAAGGTAGAACTCGCACTCGGCGCCTATCATGCATGAATAGCCCTTTTGCCTGGTACGGTCCACGACCGATCTGAGGATCTCCCTTGTGTCGCCCCAGAATGCACTTCCGTCAGGGTTTTTGATCTGTCTCTTATACACATCT
>DGEQ01000029.1:0-8337 GCA_002386045.1 Hungateiclostridiaceae bacterium UBA3922
AGTTGGATCTGCGGCAAGAATGAAATCAGAGTCTGTTAGTGTTTCCATAGTTTTACCGGGATAGGGTCTGTACGGTTGTATCATATGTTATTGACATAATGGAATAAGAAAAATAAAATAATAATAAACAGCAATAAACGAAAAAGGAGACTCTGCAGTGAACTCATATGTAATAGGAATCGATATAGGAACACAGGGAACAAAAGCTGCGCTTTTTAATGAAGATATGGAAATGATCGCAACGGCATTCGAGGCATCGAAGCTGATATCGCCAAAGCCGGGGACTGTCTGGCAGGAGCCGGATGACCTGTACGCTTCATGTGCGGCAACCATAAGGGAATTGCTGGACAAATCAGGTGTCGCGGCGAAAGACGTGGCGGCTGTGGGGATCGATGGCCAGATGGCCGGGATCATGGGAATAGATGAGAGCGGAGAGGCATCGACATACTACGATTCATGGCTTGACACCAGATGCGGTAAATATATGGAAGAGATGCGCTCCAGGGCAGGTAAGCGCATAATCGAACTGAGCGGCGGACCTGCCACATATGTACATGGCCCCAAGATACTCTGGTGGAAAAATGAGCATCCGGAGGCATATGAGAAGACCGCAAGATTTGTCATGCCGCAGGCCTATGTGGTGGGCAGGATGACCGGGCTTTCAGCCAGTGAAGCATATTTTGACTATACTCATCTGCATTTTTCATGCCTGGCTGACAATGCCGGCAAACGCTGGTCAGATGAACTGCTGGAAACCTTTGATATAGACAAGAGCAAGATGCCGCGGATCGTATCTCCCTTTGAGGTGGTCGGCAGGGTCACGAAGGACTTTGCAGCAATATCCGGACTTGTTGAGGGGATCCCCGTGGTGGCAGGCTGTGGAGACACGGCCGCGAGCACGTTTGGATCAGGGATGTTCGACAGGGGGCAGATACTGGATTGCGCAGGTACTGCGTCTGTTTTGTGCAGCGTTGTTGACAGTTTTGTACCGGACGTTGAGAATGAGACGCTGACGATGATGAGAAGCCCTGTTGACGGGCTGTTTCTGCCACTGGCCTATATCAGCGGCGGAGGGATGTGTGTTCGCTGGTTCCGGGATACGCTGAGTGGAAAGCCTGCTGCCAGCTACGATGTACTGGAGAAGGAGGCCGGACCTGTCGAGCCCGGAAGTGAAGGATTGTATTTTATACCGCACTTTTCAGGAAGAGTGCTGCCGAGCAACACCGATCTGAAGGGCTCATGGCTGGGACTGGATTTCAAACATACCCGCGGACATATGTACCGGGCTGTCATGGAATCGATAGCGTATGAATACAAGTTCTATCTGTCCGTCCTGCGGAGTCTGTACCCGGATGATGACTTCAGAAGCATGGTTACCATCGGCGGTGGAGCCAAATCCGCACTTTTCAGCCAGATCAAGGCAGATGTGCTCGGTGTCGATGTTATGGTATTTGAAACAGGCGAAACTGCTCTGCTGGGCAGTGCTGTGATAGCAGCATGCGGCGTGGGGATGCTGTCCGACTACAAACAGCCGATACGCCGGGTCATGAAAAAGAGAGCGGAATATCTCTCTGATGCTGAGAAGCACAGGGCTTACAGTTTTTATGCAGATGCTTACCTGAAGGCCATCGATCAGGTGACGCCGTTTTATAATTCAGTGGCTCAGAAGGGTTCTTCCGCGCAGAGCCAGATAGGTTGATTTTGCTCATTCCAACGGGGCCACCGCCCGTTGTTTGGAGATAATGAAGGGTAAAGGAGCATAAATTATGGCGAAGCAAACCGGAGCGATGCTGGCTCAAGTGCGTCAGCAGGCTATTGCTGAACTGGTCCACAAAATGGGCAACATCACTGTCAACGATCTTTGTACAAAATTCAACGTGTCACCGGCTACGATCAGAAACGATCTGCGCAGCCTGGAAAGCCGCAGCATCATCAAGCGCACCCACGGAGGTGCCATCAGCACGAGCAAAATGGTATATGAACTGAGCACGGTTCAGAAGGAAGTCCAATGTATCGATGAAAAGAGGGCGATAGCACAGGCTGCAATGGAATTTATACAGGAGGGCGATGCGATAGCGCTCGATTCGGGCACTACGACTTTTGAACTTGCCCGGCTGCTGACAAACATCAAGAATCTTACGGTAGTTACGAATGATTTGCAGATCGCATCATGGCTTGAGCAGAATTCTTCGGTGAACATAATGCTTGCGGGCGGACAGGTGCGGCGAAATTTCCGATGCACCACAGGTCAGTCGGCTCTGGATATGCTTGCGATGCTGCATGTTGACAAAGCATTTATTGCAGTTAACGGGGTGAGCATAAAAAACGGACTCACCACACCTGCTATGGACATGGCCTATATAAAGAAACAGATGATAGACTCTGCAGACAAGGTGATACTACTTGCAGACAGCAGCAAAATAGGACGGACCGCATTTGTGACTTATTCTCCTGTTTCAGTGCTGGATGTAATGATCACGGATGAACATGCCGACAAGGGGTTTGTGGAATCGCTGCGCAGTGCGGGAGTCAATGTGGTGAGCGCAAAGGCCGCCGTTATGGGTTGAAGCTGAAGAGGTGAAAGCGGATGGTAACGTTCCTCGGCCAGGCGGGTATATCCGCTGCCGGGGAGTGTCACCATCCGCTTTTTGTTGGGGGATGTCAACAGTAACAAAAAGCGCATGTCGGTATTTTAACCTGGCATGCGCTTTTTTGGCACTGTTATTCAGCAGTACAATATATCTCCCGGAGGTGCAGGGTATTCCTCAAGAGTGCATGTCATTACCAAATATCCCAGATATACCCGGCGATGAGGAGTGTTGGCACACTGTTTTCAGCAGGGAAATGTTTCCAATATCCAGTAAACCGATAATAAACGATAAAATTCGATAAAAAACGATTGAATCTTTATTGTCAAAAGGTTATAATAATATCAAAAAGGGTTGACAGGAGCTAACGGAATATGAACAGACGTGATTTAGGTATTTGTTTGATCGGATGTGGACGTGCCGGGATGATCCATGCCCGTAATTTTATGAACAAGGTCCCGGGTGCACGTATGACTGCAGTTGTTGACGTAGTCGAGGATGCGGCAAAGGCTGCCGCAGCGGAGCTGGGTATCAGCAAATGGTATACGGATTACAGGCAGATCCTGGACGACAAGGATGTCGATGCTGTAGTAGTTGTTTCTCCTACCAATCTGCACAGGGATATAGTTATCGATTGCGCTAACGCAAAAAAACATATCTTCTGCGAGAAACCCATGGCAATGAATACACAGGAATGTGACGAAATGATCGAAGCATGTGAAAAAAATGGCGTAAAGCTGCAGATAGGCTTTATGCGCCGCTTCGATGAAAGCTTCGTGGAAGCCAGGAGGCTGCTTGATGCAGGGGTCATAGGAGATCTGGTCCAGATCCATTCCTGTACCCGTGGTCCGAGCAAGCCCCGCCCGTGGATGTACGACCTGAAAAAATCCAACGGCATACTTGCTGAAGTCAACAGCCATGATATTGATTCGATACGCTGGTTCGCAGGCAGTGAGATAAAGGAATTGTACGCAGTGGCGGGCAACTTCAGAAATCCGGAGGCCAAAGCCGAATATCCCGATTATTATGACAGTGTGCTGATGAATGGCGTTTTTGAGAACGGCGTACAGTTTTCGATCGACGGTGCGGCATATGTCCAGTACGGATATGATTCAAAGATGGAGATAGTAGGCACGAAAGGAGTCCTGCAGGTAGGCAGGTCGGATGCCAATTTCGTCAAATGCACCACTGTGGACAATGGTACCTCGACTCCATTTATAAGCAGCTGGATGGTACTCTTTGAGGATGCGTATCTTGCAGAAGACATCGCATTTGCAGAAGCGATACTCAATGATACTGAAACAGCAGTAACAGGTTGGGACGGAAGGCAGGCAGTGAGTATAGTCGAAGCGGGCAATCGTTCTATAAAGGAAAAATGTATAGTGAGATTGTAAACAGCAGGATCATCAGCAGGCAAGAAAACAGGTTGGCAGGCAGTGGAGGCAGGATTATTCGAGTGCCGGAAGGCGTAAAGGAGGGTCATGAATGCTCAGTTTAAAGCTTTACGGTCCCAACGACATAAGATTGACGGAAACCGATATACCAGTGATCGACGACAATGAGCTGCTTTTGAAAACGGAAGCGGCAGCTTTGTGCGGAACCGACATCAGGATGTGGCAAAACGGATACAAAGGTGTGGATGAGGATCATCCCCTTACATTGGGCCATGAGTTTGCCGGGACCATTGTCAAGGTTGGAAAGAATGTACCATTTTATAAAGAAGGCATGAAGGTGGCTATGCAGCCCAATATCGGCTGCGGCATATGTGATCGCTGTGTATCAGGTGATTTTCACCTCTGTGAGGATTACCGCGCATTCGGGATAAATATGGACGGCGCATTTGCAGAATATGTAAAAATACCTGCAGATGCCGTACTGCGCGGAAACCTGATGCTGCTGCCCGAAGGGGTGACCGCGGAGGAAGCGGCAGTGACTGAGCCTCTTTCCTGCGCATACAACGGCTTCACAAAATGTTTTGTAAAACCAGGCGAATATGCGCTTGTGGTCGGTGCAGGACCTATAGGAGTCAGTCATGCGATGCTGCTCCACATGGCAGGGGCCTCGGTGCTGATGAACGACCTTTCCCGGGAAAGGCTGGATATGTGCAAGAAAATAATGCCGTATATCGAGACTTACAGCGGAAATGACCTGGCAGGCTTCGTAAAAGACTGGACCAGGGGTCGCGGTCTCGACATAGCTATCACCGCGTGTCCGGTACCGCAGGTGCAGTCAGCGGTACTGCCTATGATGAATTACGGGGGAAGGGTGAACTTTTTTGGCGGCATACCGGCTGACAAACAGCCTGTCCCCATCGATACGAACATCGTGCATTACAGGGAGCTCTATTTGACCGGGTCGACCAGATCCAGCATTGCACAGTTCCGAAAGACACTCGAATTCGTATCGCAGGGTCTGATAGATGTGAAATCCATGATAACAGACCGTTATGAATTGAAGGATATTAAAACGGCTTTTGAAAACGTACGGGCTGCTAAGGGTATTAAGCATATCATCACGTTCTGATAAGCTGCCCGGATATAGATCGTTATTTTAATGTACTGGGAGGTTTGACAAATGAAAGTACGTCTGGTTCCATTGTATTTTGCCGAAGCCAATGAAAGGGAAAGGCAGGAGTTTCAGGAACAGATGGCGCGACTTCGGGATTTTTACGGGGAAGTTGCTGAATTCCTGCCCGAGGTATGTGTGGGTGACCCGATACCTGAAGCGGATGCCATAGTTTTTCCGCAACTGATCTTTGCGGCATTTCGGCATGATGATGAGATGAAATCCTATAATCTGCCTATGATCGTGCTCACGTCCCGGTTTGGGACCGTTGAGATGTGGGACTGGGAAATCGTTACGTATCTGCGGGATTTGGGCTGCACGGTATTTTCACCTTACAGCATCGAAATGGCCAAAACTGTCATGCGGGCTATCGCTGTCAAACGCAGCCTGAAGCAGGGAGCCAAATTCCTGATGTTCCAGGATTCGCCCGGTGAAGGCATGCAGGCGAACATTTTCAAGCGCTTTTACTGGTGGGAGAAGGAAAGCACGGAAATGATGGAGGAAGTTTTCGGCTGCAAGCTGATATACCGCAGCTGGAAAGAAGTAGGTGACCGTGCGAAGCAGATCTCAGATGAAGAGGCACTGAAGGTAAGTGCGGATTGGGATATCGACCAGGAAGGCGTCAGCCAGATGGCGTTCCTGCGCGCAGTCAAGATATATATCGCGGTGAAGGAAGTCATTGATGAGATAGGAGATGTGGCAGGGGTAGGATCCAACTGCCTGAATGAATCGTTCAATTGTGACACTACGCCTTGCCTGGCGTGGAATATGCTGTTCGAACGAGATAATATCATATGGGCATGTGAAGGCGATACGCTGACATTGCTTTCGACATATATAATTTATCGCACCATCGAAAAGCCTATAATGATGACGAATCTGTATCCGTTTCTGGTGGGCATGGCTGCCCTCGCACATGAGAAGATCGACAAGTTCCCTGATATAGAGGATCCTGACAATCATGCACTTGGGGTCCACTGCGGCTATTTCGGTCTTGCGCCGAGGAGCTTTTGTACCGAGTGGACACTGCGGCCAAAGGTTCTTGAGATCGTGAACGACGATGCTATTATGGTAGACTGCCGCTTCCCCAAAGGAAAAGTGACATTGGCCAAGATATATCCCGGTTTCAGGAAGCTGAGCGTCATCGAGGCGGAAATAGAAGACTATGTCCAGTATCCGGGCTCTGATTGCAGGAATGGTGCATTGATACGCTATAAGGACGGGCATAAGGTGATGGATGAGCTGTGCTCTCACCATTCCCTCATAATAGTCGGTGACGTAAGACCGCAGCTCAGACAGTTGGCAAAGGTATTCGGTTTCAGTGTGACGGAAATGTAGTTGGAGCATACAGGTAGGTATTTATCTCATCAGGTCATAGCTGAAGTTTATTGCCCCGCGGCGCCTGGGAGCCTGCGCACCCCGGTGCCGCGGGGCATTGATTTTGCCTGTGTAACCTGCAAAGCATCAAAGAGGCATCTGAGTTATTGAGAGATTGTGGGATAGAATGTCCTGAGAAATTCATTCATTTCTGCTTATCAGTTAGGTTACTTTTCTCAGTTCTTCTATTATTTTCGTTTTTTGTTATCGTTTCCTGTCTTTTCACTTTAAACATGGGGATGTTATTATCGATTTTTAATGAAATTTATCGTTTATTATTGACATGTGACAAATCTATTGATATATTAATCTATGTAAAATGATTATAACAACTTAGTGAATTATCGATTATCAAGAAAGCATTAAACTTCTGAAAGACACGACCCAAGCGGATTTACAGCGACAGCAGACAAAAAATGACTATGGCAAACGATGGAGAAATTGTTATGATGATTGGTGCAAGCTCATATATTTGGGTATCTCCGTTCACAACAGACACTGTAGAACAACTGGCACATGCGAAAGAAATAGGATTTGATGTATATGAAATCGCTGTGGAAAGGCCTGAGCTTATCGACGAGGAGAAGGTGCTCGCTGAGGCGCAGCGCACAGGGATAAAGATATATGTCTGCGGAGCATATGGCCCGACCAGGGATATCAGCAGCGATGTGGCTGAATACCGCGACAATGGCATGGCATACGGAAAGCGTCTTATTGATATGGCAGCCGTACTGGGCTCACCATATGTGGCCGGCCCGATGTATGCTGCCGTGGGAAGGACGCGTCTTGCTGACAGGCAGGAAAAGCAGCGCCAGACAGATTATGCTGTCGAAAACATGAAGCGCCTTGCTGAATATGCCTCGAACAAGGGAGTAAAGCTGGCGATCGAGCCACTGAACCGCTTTGAAACTGATTTCATAAATACTGTTGAACAGGGTCTGCATTTCCTTGACCTTATCGGATATGACAATGTTGGTTTTCTGCTGGATACATTCCACATGAACATAGAGGAAAAGTCGATACCCGATGCTATTCGATCTGCTAAGGGCAGGATATTCGATTTTCATGCCTGTGCCAACGACCGCGGCACTCCGGGACAGGATCACTTCAATTGGGAGGAGATCCGTGATGCGCTGGAAGATGCGGAGTACAGGGGACCAGTCGTTATTGAATCTTTCACAACAAAAATCAGGGAAATTGCAAAAGCAGTATCATTATGGCGGCCACTGGCTGAAAGCCCGGACCGCCTCGCCCGGGACGGATTGCGTTTTTTGCGCTCTGTTTTCGGATGAATTTATGTGACACACACGGCATCTGCCGTTTGTGATAAAAAACATTTTCCAACAAGGAGGAAGAAAATGAGAAAACTACTAGCAATCTTACTGTGTTTAGCACTGGCAGTGTCGGTTGCAGCATGTGGTTCACAGCAGCAGCCTTCACAGGAACCGGGCAAGACACCGGCGGAAACCCCGTCAAACACTCCTGAAGAGACACCGGGGACCGGCGAAAAGGGTCTGGTTGGTATTTCAGTTCCTGAAGCTCCGACAGGCTGGGTTGCAGCGGTCCAGTGGGCAGCTGACCAGACAGCGAAGAGACTTGGACTCAACTATAAGCTCCTCGTCTCGGCAGATGAGAATACCCAGGCTAACCATATCGACGAATTGATCCAGCTGGGTTGTGAAATCATCGTTCTGATGCCTCACAACGATACACTGGGTACTGCTGCACAGAAGATCAAGGACGCAGGTATCACTCTTATCAACTTCGACCGTACTCTTGGTGCAACAGAGCCTGACTACTATGTAGC
>DGEQ01000029.1:8507-11259 GCA_002386045.1 Hungateiclostridiaceae bacterium UBA3922
TAGCAGAGAAGTATCCTGAAATCGAGATCCTCCAGGAATATGGCGCTGAAAACGGTGCTCCGGAAACCGGCCTTCGTATCATGACTGATATACTGACCGCTTATCCGGAAGGTATTGACGGGATCTATTCAACAGACGATGAGCTTTCCATCGGACTCATCCAGGCTATCAACGAAGCAGGCCGTATAGGCGACATCAAGGTCATCACAGGCGGCGGTGGTTCACAGGCTTACTTCAAGGTTATGGAACAGTATCCGGAGATGGCTATATCTTCACAGACCTATGATCCTTACATGATGATCACGGCTGTTGAGATCGCAGCAGGACTTCAGGAAGGAAAGACTTATGACAAACAGGTCATCATTCCTCCGAAGACTCTGGACCGCGGAACCTATCAGGCATGGCTGGATGAAAACGGCATCACACCTGAAGCTCCGTACTAATAAACGTTGTGGGTGATCCAGGCGCTGGGATCCGCGATGATACGCAACAAATGATGAAGCGCTGTAACTGAAGAATTGTACGGGAGACGGCGCCGAGCCGTCTCCTGTATAAACATAATGCTTTAGAAAACAATATGTAGCAGACTGTTTATTTATCATTGAGTCACAGTGTCGCTGTGATTTCGGAAATAACGAGGCAATAAATATCGACCGCCTCGTTGGAACACTACTGAGGTATGAAAATTTCTGCAAGCGGGGGAATTTTCTTTGAACCGAAGGGCTATAAGTGAGGAGACCAAAATGGAAAAATGCTCATTGCAGATGAAAGACATTGTTAAATCGTACAGCGGAGTCACGGTTTTAAAAGGTGTCAGTCTCAATGTGCGGCAGGGCGAAATCCACGCACTGTTAGGCGAGAACGGGGCAGGCAAAACGACGCTTATGAATATCCTGGGAGGAGTAGTCCCCAGCGATTCAGGAGAGATCCATCTGTTCGGAAAACCGGCAAAGATCAACTCCCCGGCAGACTCTCAGGCATTGGGTATTGCATTCATCCACCAGGAACTGAATGTTGTCAACGACCTTAAGGTTTATGAAAATATGTTCCTTGGTCGTGAACTGTATAAAAAGAGTGGAATACTCGATGCAAAACGGATGTGTGAGGAAACGGCCAAAGTATTCAAAAAGATGAACGTTTCCATAGATCCCAGAGAGGTGATGAGGGATCTCCAGACGTCGTACAAACAGATCGTTGAAATAGCAAAAGCACTATTGATGGATGCAAAACTGATCATAATGGATGAGCCGACCACGTCATTGACACAGAAAGAGATAGATAATGTTTTCAGTATCATTCGCGGCCTTACAAAAGATCACGGAGTCACAGTAATATTTATTTCACACAAGCTCGGAGAAGTCGTGGACATCTGTGACAGCTACACAGTCCTGCGAAATGGTGAAAACGTGGCCTCCGGAAGTATTACACAGCCGGACGGATCCAAGATAAAACAGGACGATCTCGCAAGGATGATGGTCGGTAAGGATGTACTGAACCAACAGGTTTACGAAGACCATGAAATAGGCGAGGTAGTACTGGAAGTAAAAGATATGACAGTTGGAGACCGCGTAAAAGGAGTCAGCTTTACGCTGAGGGAAGGAGAGATCCTCGGGATCACGGGCCTTCTTGGTGACGGGAAGGATGAGTTGGTACGTGCCCTGTTTGGAGACCTGCCACATACGGGTACCATAATCAAAAACGGGAAACCACTGTGTGTAGGACATCCGTCACAGGCTAAAAAGTGCGGGATCGGCTATTTGCCGCCCAACCGGAAAGAAAATGCCATCATCAAGGATTTGTCGGTCCAGGACAACATCAATATCACGGTGTTGGAAAAATGCCGATGCGGGATCGCTCTCAGTCGCAAAAGGGAAAGAGCTGTTGCACAGGAATACTGCGAGAAACTGCGCATCAAAACAAGTAATATAATGAACAAGATAACAAGCTTGTCAGGCGGCAATCAGCAAAAGGCAGTGCTTTCAAAATGGCTCAATGCCAAACCGGACATCATGATAATGTCCAACCCTACACAGGGTGTGGATGTGGGTGCCAAAAACGAGATATATGCCGAGATTATGAAGCTTGCCAGGCAAAAAATAGGAATTATCGTAACATCGGGCGAAGCCCAGGAAATCATCAAGCTATGCGACCGCGTACTCGTTATGTATCATGGAGAGCTGCGGGGAGAGCTGCGTCGCGATCAGCTGACAGAAGAGAACATTATGATACTGTCCACAGGAGGCAGCTTAAATTAACATTTGGGGAGACGGGAAAAATGCAAAACACAACTTCCAAACAGAGATTTGGTTCTCTGAAAAAGATCGCGAGTAACAACAGCATCGTTCTGGTAGTGCTTGCGATGATATTCGTCGCGACATTGGCTGAAGGTTCTCAGTTCCTGTCGCTGCAGAACTTTATGAACATTCTGCGTAACCATGCGGTTATAGGGATAATTGCACTGGGAATGTCGTTTGTGATCATATCAGGCAATATTGACCTGTCTGTCGGTGCTCAGATGGTGGCAGTTGCAGCCATTACAGTATCTTTTGTCAACAGCACCGGTAATGTGGTACTGGGTCTCATTATTGCGGTGATAGCAGGTTGTGCCATGTCCACGATCACCGGCATAATCGTCACAAAGGGACGTGTTCCGTCATTTATCGTAACGCTGGGCATGATGTATATTTACCGTTCATTGTGCATGTTCTTCATGCAGGGCGGCGGGTTCTATCTCGACAAGACAAAGGCGCCG
>DGEQ01000029.1:11488-19514 GCA_002386045.1 Hungateiclostridiaceae bacterium UBA3922
TGGTTCATATCCAGATATACGAAGCTCGGGCGCCATATATATGCAGCGGGCTCGAATGAAAAGGCCACACGCCTTTCAGGCATCAATACCGATAAAATCAAGATACTGGCGTTCACTCTCCTGGGACTTGCCATATCGGTGGCCGCCATTGTGGAAAGCTCACGCATGGGCTCCATCAACTCGACATCATCGGGCAACGCATATGAACTGAACGCCATAGCCATGACAGTTATAGGCGGCATCTCAATGGAGGGCGGCAAAGGCAGGATGTCAGGAGCGCTCTTCGGTATGCTGATCCTTGGGATCATAAACAATATGATTACATTGCTTGGTGTGAATGTATACCTGATAAATGCATTCAAGGGCATTATCATCATCGCGGCTGTACTCCTTCAGAGGAAGGACAGGGAACTGTGATCATAATGTGTGATCCGAAACATGATATTTGTCAGGAATCCGGATCTGTGAACCAAATCGGTGATCCTGACTGCAACCAGATTATCGATCGGCTGTATGCCGGTTGATAATTTGGTAATTATAAAAATAAAACAACAGGAGGGTTAATTATGAAGGTAGGAATCGACAGTTATTGTTTCCACAGGTTCTTCGGAGAAGTGTACGATTTTCAGGAAAAACCTGAAAAACTCAAAACAGTAGACGACTTTCTTGAATTTGCAAAAAAACTCGACGTTGACGGTGTATCGCTTGAAACTTGCTTCCTTCCAAGTCTTGAAGACGGATATCTGAAGGAGCTGGGAGCTAAGCTGAAGGACTATGGTTTTGATTCAGTATTCGCCTGGGGTCATCCCAATGGTCTCGAACGCGGCCTGAATCCTGATGCTTTTGAAGAGATGAAGGCACTGATACCCAAAACTCGCCTTCTCGGTACTGATGTAATGCGTATTACAGGTTCTGCATTCGACTGGCGTCATGAGAATCATCGCGAGCACATCGACAGACTTATACCCATGTTCAAGGAAGCTGTCAAAATTGCCGAAGCAAATGGCGTGAAGCTGGCAGTGGAGAACCATATCGACTATACATCAGATGAAATACTTGAAATGATCGAAGCAGTGGATTCTCCCAATTTCGGTGTGAACTTTGACACAGGAAATTTCCTCCGTTTGCTGGACGATCCTGTGGCAGGAATGGAAAAACTTGCTCCGTATGTATTTTCAACTCATATCAAAGACCTGAAAATGCATCCGACAGCCAAACCCACTGACTGGTATTTCTTCTGCGGCGTACCTGTCGGCTTTGGCATGGTGGACAACTACAAGCTGGCTGAACTGCTCCATAAGGCAGGCTACAAAGGCTTCCTTGCAGTAGAGATCGACGCTCCGGCTCCTGAGTGGCTGGGTATGGAGGAAGAGGCCATTTCTATCAGTGTAAAAAACCTGAAGAAAATCGCAGCAAATTTTCCGTAAACCTTGCTGTTGATGTGCACTGTTAGAGGGAAAGGAGTGTTAGCATGGGAAAGAAGAAAATAAATATTGCCATGATAGGCGGCGGCTTCATGGGGAAGGCGCACAGTAACGCATGGCGCAGGGTGAATGAGTTTTTTGACACAGACTTTGAGCCGGTACTCAAAGTTATAGCAGGCAATAAGACACCCCTTGAAGATTTTGCGGAAAGATGGGGGTATGAAGAGGTTACTTACGACTGGCGCTCTGTTATGGAGCGGGATGATATCGATGTGGTCGATATAGGCACTCCCACATATGAACACAAGGAGATGGCTATTGCTGCCGCAAAGGCAGGTAAGCACATAGTGTGTGAGAAACCGTTCACTCTGACATATGCAGATGCGAAGGAAATGCTGGATGCAGCTGAAAAGGCAGGTGTAGTGCATTATCTCAACCACAACTACCGCAGAGCGCCTGCTGTAGCATATGCAAAGCAACTGATCGAAGAAGGAAGACTCGGTACTATATATCACTGGCGTGGCGCATATCTGCAGGACTGGATCACTGATCCTGATTTCCCCCTGTCATGGCAGCTTCAGAAGGATAAGGCAGGCGGCGGTCCGCTGTTTGACCTGTCGTCACACGCGGTCGACCTGGCAAGGTACCTGATAGGGGAACCTGAGGCAGTGACCGCAGTGAACAAAACGTTCATCAAAAAGCGTCCTCTGCCGGGTGTCGGCGCAACGGCATTTACCGCCGGCACAGGTGCAAGTGCGACCGAATTCGGGGATGTCGAAGTGGACGATGCATCGTTCGCAGTGGTCGAGTTTGCCAACGGCGCGCTTGGCAGCATCGAATCCTCGAGATTCGCGGTCGGAAGGAAGAACTACAACTATTTCGAAGTTTACGGCAGCAAAGGCGCTATCATTTTCAACCTGGAGCGCATGAACGAGCTCCAGTACCTGGATTTCACCCATGACAGCAAAGAGCAGGGCTTCCGCACCATCATGGTCACGGAGAGCGACCATCCGTACGTTTCGGCGTGGTGGCCGCCCGGACATATAATCGGCTACGAGCACACCTTTGTCAACGCGTTCAATGATTTCCTGAATGCGGTAGCAGGCAAAGGCACGGTCAAGCCCGATTTCCATGATGGCGCACAGATCATACGCATACTTGAAGCCATGCGTAAATCCAGCGATGAGGGGCGCAGGGTCGCCGTAAGTGAAATAGAGTAAACAAAGCTGTGCGACAGAAGCAAACTGAAGGTGCATCCCGGATGCACCTTCAGTTGTTCTTAAGTTTATGGCAATTTTTATATAACACAGAAAACATTGTCAGTAGCGACATAAAACGCTGATGTTCAGAAAACTGTTTATGAGAGGTATTTCGGTATATGAGGGAAGTATCTGTGACACCGGGTATGTCAGTTGGCAAAAAAGGTTTGAGTATCAGGGCAAAATTAGCAGCAGCGCTGCTGATCATATCAGTTATCATGGCAGCGATCGGGATCATGGGACAACTGGCACTCAGCGAGTCTATCAAGAAGCTGGACGAGATGGCGGAGACCACGATCATCGGGAACATGATGATCGAAGATCTTGATACTATAACAGCCGAACTGAAGGATATAGTAGGCACATTCAAAACAGGGAACTGACAGGATGGTAATTGCCGGGACAGGAAGTAGCGAAACCGGAACTGCAGACAGGAAGGCTGGCCAGGTAACTGCTGCAGTCATGATGCATCCGGCTGAAGGGGATAAGAGTCCCCCTGCTGAGGATAAGAGAGCAGTACAGGAAGCAAAGATAAACGAGAAATTCCAGGTGGAAGGTATAAAAGAAATACAGGAAAAAAGATAAAAGGAACCAGGGAAATGAAGAAAAAGCTCGATTCGATGTATTTGTTTTTTGCGTGCCTTTGCTGCGGAGCGTTCGTCGTTTATGCCATTTATGTCAATTCATTCGGACCGAACGCTTCGCTGATCATGCAATATTTCAATATCACCGAAAGCAGACACGGTTTCATCATCACGGTCCAATCCGTCGGTGGATTGCTGACAGCCGTGTGGCTTTCTCTTTTTGGTGAGAGGTACAACAAGATATATGTCATATCTGCGTGTCTTGCTTTATTGGCAGCGGGCAGTATCCTGACAGGTGTCCTCCCCGTATTCCTCCCTCACAACGGCGGATACATGCTGCTTTTGCTGTTCGTGCTCGCTTCAGGTATCGGATACACCGGCATCGATGTGATGATGAACGGTGCGATAACCGAAGTATACCCTGAACACAAAGACACGATACTGCCCGTTGCCCATGCTTTTTACTCGACGGGTGCCATGGCCGCGCCTGTTTTTGTAGCGCTGACGGTCGATGCTGCAAGGCCGGGATCTTTTTCGGTGCCCTTCCTGCTGTCAGGAATCATGTCGGCCGTGGTCGGTGCTGCTTACCTTGTCGTGGGGCGCAGGATCATGCCCTCCACGCCGTACGCGGACATGGCCAGGAGGCGTGCCGGAACTGCGGGAAACCCGGCAGAAGTTTTCAGGAACCTGAATGGCTGGCTGATACTGTGTGCCTGCCTGCTTTACTTCAGCTTCATGTACGGGCTGTCTGTCTGGATGCCTGTCTTTTTCCAGCAGGAGAAAGGCATGGAGCAGCAATTGTCCGGGCTCATGTCCACCGTATTTTTCCTTGGCGCGCTTTTGATGAGGTTTGCTTCTCCCTTCTTTTTCAGGCGTATTCCGATCGAAAGGTTTTATGCCGCTGCAGGCATCCTGTCGGCGGTTTGCATGGCGGCAGCTTTTGCAGCCGGTCCGTCCATGGTGCCGCTGATCGTTTTCCTTGTATTTGCAGGCGGCTTTTTGCAGGGCGCTAACACCGTTGCCCTTGTCATGATAAGCTGCAGTGAGTTCCCGGAGAGGACCGCATCTGCGTCGGCGATAACGGTCCTGGCATTCAATCTCGCCGCCATGATAACTCCACTGGCAGTCGGGTTTCTTGCGGAGAACCATGGGTTTATGCTTCCGATGTACCTGCTGGCGCTTTGCATGGCGGGCTCGGTACTGGTAGTCCTCGCAGTGCGCAGGCCGGGCAGGGCGCAGAGAAGCCAGGCAAGCCGCCAGTAACGATTTTTATGATAACGCTGCCCTGGTGTTCAGAATCGTAGCTGATGTTTTTGATAACCCTGTTTTGGCGTGCAGATTTGCAGCTTATGCTTATGATAACTCAACCCCGGTGTGCAAATTTGCAGCTAATGTGCGTATTTCCTGCTAAATTTATTGAACATCTTCAATATCAAGTTACATAATACTGTCAAGAGTGCATTATGGTAAATGAAAATTTTCACATCCGCATGCATTACTTGCAATTTTGAACATATCTCCTTTCTATGAACGGGCGTTATAAAGGTTCTTTCTTCTCTATGAACAGGCGCTATAAAGGTCATTCCTGCTGCTCCACTGGAAACGCAGCCACTCCATTTTAAACCGGCGTTATTTTCGCTGAAAAGATGCAGGATAGTATTATCGCGGGGTCAGCGCAATATTTTGCAGCATAAGTATTGCACACTTGAATGATTTCAGTTATAATAATTATTACCTGATAATAATATTAAGTTATATGATGAAGTGATAACATCCTGGATCCCACAGCTCATGTTCTGTGCTTCATCCATTTAATTTAGATGAAGGAGAAGCTGGTATGAAGAAAGGTGTAAAGATCAGTATCAAAAACGGAAGAAGAGTCGTAGAAGGTATTGGATACTATGAGCCGAGAATCGTGGGCGATCTTCGGGAACTGGTCAGGAACAGCGCGGAAAGATACGGTGACAAGCCTGCTTTCAGGTTCAGGGATAAAGCAGGCAGGATCACTTTCAGAACGTTCAATGACCTCAGGGATGATGTGGACAGTCTCGGAACTGCGATGATGTCGCTGGGCATGAAGGACATGAGGATATCTGTTATCGGTGAAAACCGTTATGAATGGGGCGTGTGCTATTTTGCCATCGTTAACGGCACCGGTGTGGCAGTGCCGCTCGACAGGCACCTTCCGAAAAACGAGATAGAGAACCTGACGGCCAGGGGGAAAGTAGAGGCGATTTTCTACAGCCCGGCTTACCACGATACGATGGTGGAAATCTCGAAGAGCAACGACGCCATCCGGTTTTTCATCTGTATGGAAAAGCTGGACCCTGATGCAGCAGGACAGGATGATACCAGGTTCCTGGCCATGCCGGACCTGGTCGAAAAAGGCCGGAAGTTACTTGAGTCCGGCGACAGGTCGTTTACGGATGCGCCGATAGACAGGGAAAAGATGTCGGTGCTGCTGTTCACTTCCGGCACGACCAGTACGTCAAAGGGCGTTATGCTGTCACATGCCAACCTGGCTGCCAATGTTTCATCTGTTACCACGATAATAGATATCAACGAAAGGGATACCCACCTGTCACTGCTGCCGCTGCACCATACTTTCGAAAATACAGTGGGACTCCTGGTGATGCTGCACAGCGGCGCATGCGTCGTTTACGGCGACGGCATAAAACATATCGCACAGAACCTGAAGGAATACAACGTCACGGTCCTCGTGGCGGTACCGGCGATTTTTGAAGCCATGTACAGGAAACTGCAGGATGGGATAAGGAAATCGGGCAAGGAAAAACTGTTCAGAATACTCATCGGGATATCGGACCTGCTAAGAGCAGTCGGTATCGACGCCAGAAGAAAACTGTTCAGGAGCGTGTTCGAGAAGATCGGGCCGAATCTCAGGCTCGCTGTATCGGGCGCTGCTCCGCTGGACAAAGAAGTCGTGGTAGGATTCGACCGGATCGGGTTCCGGCTGCTGCAGGGGTATGGGCTGACGGAGGCGTCCCCTGTTGTTGCGACGAACAATGACTTCGTAAATGTGCCGGGCACCATCGGTCATCCGCTGGGAGGCGTCGAGGTCGCGATCGAATCGCCTGATGAGAACGGGATAGGAGAGATCATAGTCCGGGGCGGCAACGTGATGCTTGGATATTACGAAGACCCCGAGGCCACGGCGGAAGCTTTCACGGAAGACGGCTGGCTCAGGACCGGCGATGTGGGATATATCGATGATGAAGGCTTCATCAGGATAACCGGACGCGCGAAATCCATGATCGTGCTGACAAGCGGGAAGAAGGCGTTCCCCGAGGAATATGAAGTCCAGCTCAACAACATTCCGGGCGTCAAAGACTCGTTCGTATGGGGCAATATGGCTCCCGACGGGGACGTGCAGATATGCGCGAAGCTGGTGGTGGATGCTGAAAATGTTGTCGACAGAGAAGGCAACCTGCTGTCGGAAAGCGAACTGGCGGCAAGGTTCGACGCGGCGATAAAGGAAATAAATAAAACGATGCCGCAGTACAAGGCTATCCGCTATTTCGTGATGACCATGGAAGAACTCGTCAAGGCAAACGGCATCAAGACAAAGCGCCACGTGGAACAGGAAAAGGTCAGGAAGATGCTGGAGGAGGCCGGCGTTGAAATCCGCAAGGTCAACGGCCGGTTCATCGAGAAGCTGTGATCCGGGAAGGCCTGCATCGGCAGGAATCACGACACAGCACCTATCCTTTTCTTTTTTCACAGGATCGTTCCCCCAAAACGTTTTTGCAGGACTGTCCCCGACCAATGACCGATTGACATGCTGCCCGTTCAATTCTACAATTAAGTCAAATGCCTGGTACGGAGAAAAAATATGATATATACGATCACGCTCAATCCGGCTGTCGACAAGACGGTCGTCATAAATGATTTTAGAGTCGACGCAGTCAACAGGGTGTCTTCCATGAGGGTGGATGCCGGCGGCAAAGGGATAAACGTATCCAAGGTCATCAGGAGCCTTGGCGGCCGCAGTATGGCGATGGGCATCCTGGGCGGTTTTGCCGGCAGGTATATCAAAAAATATCTTGATGACATGGGCATCGAAAATGATTTCGTGTTCATCAGCGGCGAAACCAGGACCAATCTGAAAGTCATCGATGCAAGGAACAGGACGAATACCGATATAAACGAACCCGGCCCGGAGGTTTCCGGGCATGACCTGGAAATGATGGAAAGAAAGCTGCTGGACCGGGTAGGCAGAGGCTCGATCGTAGTTTTTTCCGGAAGCGTGCCTGAAAACGTGGATAAAGGTATATATTACAGGTGGATCGGTGCCGTGAAGCAGAAAGGTGCTAAAGCGATACTCGACGCGGACGGTGAACTGCTGAAGAAGGGGATCGGGGCGGGGCCATACCTCGTAAAGCCGAACATATATGAGCTGGGAAGGCTTTTCGGGACCGATGTGAAGGACGCCGGACAGGCCGCAGAATATGCGGGAGTGCTTGTCAGGGATCATGGGATCGGGATGGTCGTCGTTTCCATGGGTGCAAAAGGGGCGCTTTTTGCTGACGGGCTAAGGACGGTGCTGGTACACGCCCCTGAGGTCGAAGTGCAGAGTACTGTCGGAGCCGGGGATTCCATGGTCGCCGCGCTGGCATACTCCATGGATAACGGCCTGGATTTTGAAAGTACGATCAGGCTGGCAGCGGCTGCAGCCGGGGCAAACGTGATGACCTCGGGTTCCCAGCCGGCCGAGCTTTCAGCCATCAGGGAGCTTGAAAGC
>DGEQ01000029.1:19690-21992 GCA_002386045.1 Hungateiclostridiaceae bacterium UBA3922
GTTTCCGAGAGGTACCTGCAGTATTACGGCAGCAGGGCAACGCTGAAAGTTATTAAGGAAGCCGACCACACGTTCAACAACTCTTTGTGGGAGAAAGAAGTTATCGATCTTACTGTCGATTATCTCGTAAAGGAACTTAAACCGGGAAGTGAACGGTAAACAGGGGAGACGGCTGACTGATCCATAAACCGATAAAATCATCTGATATACAGGAACTGCCCATACAGAAAAATGCGGAGGTGTGCGTGATGCTACAGCCATATGATCTCAGTCTTGAAGAATTGAGAAAGTACAAACCTGCCCTGACCAGGCAGCCGGATTTTTTCGAGTTCTGGGAATCGACAAAGCGGGAGCTGGCAAAGGTGCCGCTGGAATATGAACTGCAGCCTTATGATTACCCGGCAAAGGGCGTAAAGGTCAGCAGGATCACGTTTGCCGGCTTCAATGGAGCAAAAATAGACGGATGGTTTGCCGTGCCCGACGGGCCGGGGAAATACCCGGGCCTTGTACTGTACCACGGGTACAACTGGGCCTATGACGGATGCATCCATGATGCAGTGAATACGGCACTCCATGGCTATGCCGTGCTGCAGATGCTGGTGCGCGGGCAGCAGGGCAACAGTGTGGATAACGTGGTATCGTCCCATGGCCATGCTTCGGGATGGATGACCAAGGGGATACTGTCGAAGGAGGAGTATTACTACCGCGCTGTATACATGGACAGCGTCCGCGCCCTCGAAGTGCTCGCAAATATGGACTGTGTGGATGCCGACAGGATCGGTGTGACGGGCGGAAGCCAGGGCGGAGGGCTCTCGCTTGCAGCAGCGGCGCTTTCGGACATACCTGCTGTTGCCGTGGCAGAGTATCCTTACCTTTGCAACTTTGACCGGGCCATCGATATTGCCCAGTCCATGCCTTACCTTGAGCTGAACGAGTTCTTCAGGAGATACTCCGACCCGTCTGTCGAAGAGCGGGCGAGAAAGACGTTGACATATTTCGACGTGATGAACCTGGCCCCGGAAATCAAGTGTCCGGTGCTCATGGCGGCAGGGCTGATCGACGGGGTGACGCCTCCTTCGACGATATTTGCCGCGTACAACCACATGACCTGTCCGAAAGAAATCGCTGTATACAGGTATTTCGGACACGAGTTCATCCCGGGTTTCGTTGAGAAAAGGCTGAGGATGCTGATGAAGCATTTGCAGGACTGAAGTGAAGTGCACGGAATGACCGGCAGGCCGTTTACCGTGGACAGAAACTGAACTGCCCTGACTGCAGGATTGAAGACCCGGGACAGGAACCGGACTGCCCGGGTCTTCAGAACTGATCCGGTGGGTGGATTGATGGCCGAATAGGTAAAACCAGCACGAGCCATTGGAAAACATGGCGGATCGAAGAAAAACAGGATGAACCAGGACAAACGGTGATTTTATGGAAAAAGAAGCGTCTTTGAAGGAACGACCCAAAGCTATTTTACTCCTTGCAGCAACAGCGACGATGTGGAGTCTTGGAGGACTGCTGATAAAGTCCATAGAGGCCCACGCGCTGGCTATAGCCGGGATGAGGAGCGTGATTTCCGCCGCGATAATAGTCATAGCCACGGGAAAACCAAAGATCAACTGGTCCGCGGCCCAGATAGGCGCGGCTTTTGCCTATGCCGGCATGGTTATTTTGTTCGTTGCCGCGACAAAGAACACAACGGCGGCCAATGCCATACTGATTCAGTATACGGCCCCGGTGTACGTGATATTCCTCAGCGCAGGGCTGTTGAAAGAGAAAGTGGACCTTTTTGATTGGGTAACGGTAATAGTCGTTATGGCCGGCATGGTCATGTTTTTCATCGACGACCTGGGCACGGGCGGCATGCTGGGGAACATCCTTGCCGCAGGAAGCGGCATTTCATTCGCTGCTTTTACGGTTTTTATGCGGATGCAGAAGGATGGTTCACCGATCGGCTCGGTGATCCTGGGGAACCTGCTGACAGCAGTGATCGGTGTACCGTTCCTGTTCAGCAAAATGCCGGACGCCCGGGGCTGGCTGTACCTGGTCGTACTGGGCACGCTGCAGCTCGGGATACCGTACATTCTCTATTCGATGGCAATAAAGCATGTCTCCGCCCTGGAAGCAAGCCTGATACCGGTGATCGAACCGATACTGAATCCCGTATGGGTGTATATTTTCCTTGGCGAGGCTCCCGGCACATGGGCGCTGGCCGGCGGCATCATCGTAATTGCAGCAGTGACGGTAAGATGCGTGGTCCCGCTGCGCAGACATGGTATGCAAAGGCACACCTGAAGCAAAG
>DGEQ01000029.1:22144-23782 GCA_002386045.1 Hungateiclostridiaceae bacterium UBA3922
GCAAAGGCGCACCTGAAGCAAAGACACACCTGAAGCAAAGAGCCTGAAATGAGAGACGCAAAAACCACCGGTCGAGTGTGTAAAATTTTCACTTTTGTGCGCTTTTGCCACCAGTTTCATTGATGATTTTCAATAATCAGATAACATAATATTCGTAAGAAGGTATTATGGTAAATGAAAAAATTCAAGCGAGCACCCAAAACTGGAATTTCTGCACACCCCGGTGGCCGGATCGCCTTCCGCCCGTGGAACAACAGGTGAAGGCGGTTGTGTGAAGAGCCTGGAACAGTGGACATCCCCGCTCATATTCTGTATATTTTATATTGAAAACTAATGATGACAGGTGGTTATCTGCATGGCGGAGATGGAAAAAAGCATGGCTGGAATCAATAGCATTATGAATAGCATCACGGCTGAATTGACAAATATCAGCGGAAAATCCCCGGAAAACCCCAGGCAGATGAATTACAGCCGGGCGGACGTGCATCACGCCGGGCTGCGCCGCGCAAGGTTCGCCATAAGGGCGCTCGTGGTGTACCGGTCCCTGGGGCAGGACGCACTGGTAAGCGATCTGCGTTCTTTACTTGAGCATGTGGATTCCGACTGGCCCGACCTGTTCAGTATTACAGACCTGTACACATCGGTCGGGAACAGGCTGCTCAGGGCCGGCCTGAGTTTGAAGGCATACATCATTGAAAAGGTCCTGCATACGGAGAATCCGTTCAGCATCACGGCAGAGTCGGTGGGCGCCGCATGCCTTGCCGGCGGAAGCGTCAGCCGGCGGCAGGCAGAAGCGTGTGATCGTTCAAAAGATCCCGGTACTGGATCGAATCAACCATGTGCGGCTAAAGATCTGCAATTATCAGAAGGCTCAGCGCTATTGGAATGTTCAGAAGGTACTTCCGGGTTAAATGACCAGCCGGCGCCTGTTCTTTTCGGGAAAGCGCTCGGGGAAGCTGTAAAGAGCGACCTGGCCCAACTGCAGGCGCTTGCTGAGGTGCGTTCCGAGTGGATAAGGGACGCCATGCTGCACCTGTGTGGGGAAGATGATGCGATACGGGAAGCGGTCATGAAACTGCCGCAGTGGCCCGGCGGTGATCCCTCATGGCAGCGGAAGGCTGACGGCCCGGATGGAGCCGTTGCGCCGGACTGCGTAAGGAAGATAAAGGAATTGCTGCTCAAAAGCGATTCATGGCCCGGCTGCGCGGAAGAACTGGCCGAGTTCCACAGGAGTTGCGGCAGCGGGATTTTCTCAAAATACAGGTCGTTCGTGTGGAGGCGCGTCCCTGCGATTGTCGTGGCAGGCGGATATAACATCCCGGGGATCCATCCGGCATACCAGGATGCCTTAAGCTCCATCGACGGCAGCTGCACGCCTGATCCCGGCACGACAGGCTGCTTTGTCGGTGTCGGATCGCCTGACCCCGTGAGGTTTTCCGACCTGGTATCCTATGAGCTTGAAAGGGAGGAAGTCATACGCAATACCCTGCATTTCCTGGATGGCAGGCCGGCAAACAACATCCTTCTGTATGGCGACAGGGGAACAGGCAAATCGTCCACTGTAAAGGCATTGGCAAACGAATACCACGACAGGGGACTGCGTATTATCGAAGTACCGAAGAGCCTGTTGGCCGATTT